>DATMSF010000392.1:0-3946 GCA_035565535.1 Aeromicrobium sp. | reverse complement strand
GAGCTCGAGGACATCACCGAGGTCGAGTACCGCCAGCTCCGCCTCGAACGCGTGGTGCTGGTCGGCGTGTGGACCGAGGGCAGCGTCGAGGACGCCGAGAACTCGTTGGCCGAGCTGAAGCTCCTGGCCGAGACCGCCGGGTCCGACGTGCTCGACGCGCTGATGCAGCGCCGCCAGAAGCCCGACCCCGCCACCTACATCGGCCGGGGCAAGGTCGACGACCTGCGTGCTGCGGTCGAGGCGACCGGCGCAGACACCATCATCTGCGACGGTGAGCTCGCCCCCAGCCAGCTGCGGAACCTGGAGGACCGCACCAAGGTCAAGGTCGTGGACCGGACTGCGCTGATCCTGGACATCTTCGCCCAGCACGCCAAGAGCCGCGAGGGCAAGGCCCAGGTTGAGTTGGCGCAGCTGACCTACCAGACCCAGCGACTGCGTGGCTGGGGCGGCAATCTGTCCCGCCAGGCCGGCGGTCGCGCCGCTGGCGGCGAGGGCATCGGTGGTCGTGGGCCCGGTGAGACCAAGCTCGAGACCGACCGTCGTCGCATCCAGGCCAAGATGGCCAAGCTGCGGCGCGAGCTGGCCGAGCTGGGGACGGCACGCGAGACCAAGAAGAAGCAGCGCCAGTCGCGACGCGTGCCCGCCGTCTCGATCGCGGGTTACACGAACGCAGGCAAGTCGAGTCTGCTGAACCGTCTCACCGATGCGGGGGTGCTGGTCGAGGACGCACTGTTCGCAACACTCGACCCCACGATCCGCCGCACCCAGACCTCCGACGGACGCATCTACACGTTGTCCGACACCGTCGGGTTCGTCCGGCACCTGCCGCACCAGCTGGTCGAGGCCTTCCGTTCCACGCTGGAGGAAGTCGCCGAGTCCGACCTGATCCTGCACGTCGTCGACGGCTCGCACGCCGATCCGGCCGGCCAGCTGCGGGCGGTCCGGGAGGTGTTCGCCGAGATCGGGGCGCTCGACGTGCCCGAGATCGTCGTGGTCAACAAGGCCGATGCCGCCGACCCGTTGGTGCTCAAGGAGCTGTTGGCCAACGAACCGCACGCGGTGGTCGTCAGCGCCCGCACGGGCGAAGGCATCGACGAGCTGCTGCTGGCGATCGAGGCCGATCTGCCGCGCCCATCCGAGCGGGTCGAGGTCGTCGTGCCGTACTCCCGCGGTGACCTGGTCAATCGGGTGCACGAGTCCGGTGAGATCGAGTCGTTGAGCCACCACGCCGACGGCACCCACCTGACGGCGTTGGTCGAGGCAGGACTCGCGCACGAGCTGGCGCCGTTCGCTGTGGACAACGCAGGTGCCGGTTCCTCGGTCCGTCAGTAGTCTCGCTGCATGGCCGAACCCGAGGTGACCGACGTCCTGCACGCAGCTGTCGAGGCGGTCGATGGGCAGGACCGGCCCGGACAGATCCAGATGGCCGAGGCGGTGCGAGACGCACTCGCCGACGGACGTCATCTGTTGGTCCAGGCCGGCACCGGTACCGGCAAGTCGCTGGGCTATCTGGTGCCCAGCCTGTTGCACGGCGACCGGGTGGTCATCGCGACCGCGACGCTGAACCTGCAGCACCAGCTGGTCGAGCGGGACATCCCGGCGTTGAAGGACGCCGCACGCGCCACGTTGGACACGGTGCCGCACCACGCCGTGGTCAAGGGCCGTGGCAACTACGCATGCTTGCACCGCGTGCGTGAGGGCGCGCCCGACGACCAGGGCACCTTGATCGAGGTTCCCACCGGCTCGCTGGGCGCTGAGGTGGTGATGTTGCGCGAGTGGGCCGAGGAACAGGCCGACGGCGGGCACAGCGGCGATCGTGACGCCGCGCCCGCGCACACCGAGCCGGCGTGGAAGCAGGTCAGCGTCAATCATCGTGAGTGTCTGGGGGCCGCGCGTTGCGCGCACGCCGCGGAGTGCTTCGCCGAGCTGGCCCGCGAGGACGCCCAGCACGCCCAGCTGGTCGTGACGAACCACGCGATGCTGGCCATCGACGCCATCGACGGCGTGCCGATGCTGCCCGAGTACGACGCCGTCGTGGTCGACGAGGCACACGAGCTGGCCGCCCGGGTCACGCAGGCCGCGACGTCGGAGCTCAGCGGCGACATGGTTGCCCGAGCCGCCCGCCGGGCGCGCTCTCACGCCGACGGCATCGAGGTCGACGACCTGTCCGACGCCGGCGACGTCCTGACCAACGTGCTGGTCCGCATCGACGAGGGCCGCATCGACGTCGTCGGGGAGGCGCTGCAGGCGGCGCTCGACGGCGTTCGCGATGCCGCCCGGTCCTGCATCACGGCGCTCAAGCCCAAGCCCGGCAGTGACGTCGATGCAGCTCGTCAACAGGCCCAAGCGATGGTCGAGGACATTCGGGTCGTCGCCGAACGCATGGCGGCGCATGCGGAGACCGAGGTGTTGTGGCTCAGCGACTACAACGGCAACAAACGCCTGCACATCGCGCCCATCGACGTCTCGTCGGCGCTGCGCGAGAAGTTGTTCGGGGAGAAGACCGTCGTGCTGACTAGTGCGACGCTGACGGTGGGCGGCGGCTTCGATCCTGTGGCCTCCACGCTCGGGCTGCAGCCGGGATCGGACGAGTGGACCGGCCTCGACGTCGGCTCGCCGTTCGACTACGGCAGGCAAGGCATGCTCTACGTGGCCAAGCACCTGCCACCACCGGGGCGCGACGGCCTCGGACCGGCTCAGCTGGACGAGATCACGGCGCTGATCGAGGCCGCCGGTGGCCGCACGCTCGGGCTGTTCTCGTCGCGGCGGGCCGCCGAGACCGCTGCCGATCACGTCCGCGAGAAGCTGCCGGACCTCGACATCTGGTGCCAGGGCGACGCCCAGCTGCCGGAGCTGGCGCGCCGGTTCGTCGAGCAGCCGTCGACGTGCCTGTTCGGCACCTTGAGCCTGTGGCAGGGCGTGGACGTGCCGGGGGAGACCTGCCAGCTGGTGATCATCGACCGGGTCCCCTTCCCACGCCCCGACGACCCCTTGATGAGCGCGCGCCAACGCCTGGTGGACAAGCGTGGCGGCAACGGGTTCATGACGGTGGCGGCCTCACACGCTGCGCTGCTGCTCGCGCAGGGTGCAGGCCGGTTGATCCGCCGCTCCAGCGACCGGGGCGTGGTGGCGATCCTCGATCCGCGGCTCGTCACGGCCCGCTACGGCTCCTTCCTGGCCGCGTCGCTGCCGCCGATGTGGCGGACGACGGACCACGACGCGGTCATCGGTGCATTGCGACGACTCGACACCGCAGCCGGCTGATCGGATCTTCGTCCAGCGAGGCGGTTGCAACGTTCAGCGGGCGTCCCAGGCGCTGCGGACCATGTCCTGCAGCGAGTGGCGCATCGTCCACTCCAGGTCGCGGGCGGCCAGCTCGCCCGTGGCCACGATCCGGGCCGGATCACCGGCACGTCGCGGTGCGACCTCAGGTGCGAAGTCGATGCCGGTCACCTCGGCGACGGCGTCCATGATCTGTCGCACGGACACCCCCTCGCCGCTGCCCAGGTTGTAGACCGGCTCCAGCGTGTCGCCGGCGAGCAGCTTGCGGGTGGCGACGACGTGGGCGTCGGCCAGATCGGCGACGTGGATGTAGTCGCGCACACAGGTGCCGTCCGGCGTGGGGTAGTCATCACCGAAGATCTTCGGGGTGCGTCCTTCGGCCAGCGCCCCGACGACGAGCGGGAACAGGTTGTGCGGACTGGAGTCGTACAGCTCGGGCACGCCCGATCCGACCACGTTGAAGTACCGCAGCGACGTGTGACGCAGGCCGCTGGCCCGTGCGGCGCTGCGGATCAGCCACTCGCCGATCAGCTTGGTCTCGCCGTACGGCGACTCCGGTGCGGTCGCGGTCTCCACGGTGACCACGTCCTCGTGCGGGGTCCCGTAGGTCGCGGCGCTGGAGGAGAACACGATCTTGTCGACGCCCCGGTCCTGCATCGCCTGC
>DATMSF010000391.1:0-6373 GCA_035565535.1 Aeromicrobium sp. | reverse complement strand
CTCGACGTGGTCGTGCACGCCGGCGCCGGCGCCTACATCTGCGGCGAGGAGACCGCGCTGCTCGAGGGCCTCGAGGGCCGGCGCGGCCAGCCCCGGCTGCGGCCGCCGTTCCCCGCCGTGGCGGGCCTCTACGCCAGCCCGACGGTCATCAACAACGTCGAGTCGATCGCGTCCGTCCCGTCGATCATCCGCGAGGGCAAGGACTGGTTCGCGAGCCTGGGCACCGAGAAGTCCAAGGGCTACGTCATCTACTCGCTGTCCGGCCACGTGGCCAAGCCCGGCCAGTACGAGGCGCCGCTGGGGATCACGCTGCGCGAGCTGATCGACCTCGGCGGCGGCATGCGCGAGGGCAGCGAGCTGAAGTTCTGGACCCCCGGCGGGTCGTCGACGCCGTTGCTGACCGCCGAGCACCTCGACGTCCCGCTGGACTACGAAGCGGTCGGCGAGGCCGGGTCGATGCTCGGCACGCGGGCCCTGCAGATCTTCGACCAGACCACGTCGGTCGTGCGGTGCGTGCTGCGGTGGACCGAGTTCTACAAGCACGAGTCGTGCGGCAAGTGCACGCCGTGTCGCGAGGGAACGTTCTGGCTGGCCCAGATCCTCACCCGGCTCAACGACGGCGAAGGCCAAGAGGGCGACATCGAGCTGCTGCTCGACCTGTGCGACAACATCTTGGGGCGCGCGTTCTGCGCCCTCGGCGACGGTGCCACCAGCCCCATCACCTCGGCGATCGAGTACTTCCGCGACGAGTTCGAGGCCGGGATGCACACGCCGTCGGCCGAGCTGTTCCCGCCGGCCGCCTCGACCCTGTTCGTGAAGGAGGCCGCGGTATGACGCTGGAAGCGACCCCGCAGGCGGACACGCCGGTCGAGCTGGTCACGCTGACGATCGACGGCACGCAGGTCAGCGTGCCGAAGGGCACGTTGGTGATCCGGGCCGCCGAGCTGATCGGCGTCGAGATCCCGCGGTTCTGCGACCATCCGCTGCTCGAACCGGTCGGCGCGTGCCGCCAGTGCCTGGTCGACATCCCCGATGCGGGCAACGGCCGCGGGTTCCCCAAGCCGCAGGCCTCGTGCACCATGGAGGTCGCGCCCGGGATGGTCGTCGAGACCCAGGTGACCTCCCCGGTGGCCGACAAGGCGCAGAAGGGGAACCTGGAGTTCCTGCTCATCAACCACCCGCTCGACTGCCCGGTCTGCGACAAGGGCGGCGAGTGCCCGCTGCAGAACCAGTCGATGAGCCACGGTTACGGCGAGTCGCGGTTCATCGACACCAAGCGCACGTTCCCCAAGCCCATCGAGGTCAGCAAGCAGGTGCTGCTGGACCGCGAACGGTGCGTCCTGTGCCAGCGCTGCACCCGGTTCTCCGAGGAGATCGCCGGCGACCCGTTCATCGCGCTGCTCGAGCGGGGAGCGGACCAGCAGATCGGCATCGGCCCCGGCGCTGACGGCGAGGGCGAGCCGTTCGAGTCCTACTTCTCCGGCAACACGATCCAGATCTGCCCGGTCGGTGCGCTGACCAGCGCGGACTACCGGTTCCGCGCTCGTCCGTTCGACCTGGTGTCGACGCCGTCGATCACCGAGCACGACTCCAGTGGTGCCGCGATCCGGGTCGATCACCGGCGTGGCAAGGTCATGCGGCGACTCGCCGGTGACGACCCCGAGGTCAACGAGGAGTGGATCACCGACAAGGACCGGTTCTGCTTCACGTACGCCACGCAGGGCGACCGGTTGCGCACGCCGCTGGTGCGGAACGAGGTCGGTGACCTGGAGGCGGCGTCGTGGCCGGCGGCCCTGGCTGCCGCGGCGCGTGGGCTGCAGAGTCGCAAGGCCGGCGTGCTGACCGGTGGCCGGCTGACCCTGGAGGACGCGTTCGCGTACTCGGTGTTCGCCCGCGTCGCCCTGCAGACCAACGACATCGACTTCCGGGCTCGCGCCCACAGTACGGAGGAAGCCGAGTTCCTGGCCTCCCACGTCGCGGGCACGGGACTGGGGGTCACGTACGCGGCGCTGGAGCAGGCGTCGACCGTCGCGCTCGTCGGGCTGGAGCCCGAGGACGAGGCCGGCATCGTGTTCCTGCGGTTGCGCAAGGCCGCCCGCAAGCACGGCGTGAAGGTCGTGTCGGTGGCCAGCCACACGACTCGCGGTCTGACCAAGATGTTCGGCACCCTGGTCCGCACCGCGCCGGGTCGCGAGGCCGAAGCCGTCGCCGGCCTGGAGCTCGACGCCCGGTCGATCGTGCTCGTCGGCGAGCGTCTGGCGACCTCGCCGGGGGCGTACAGCGCCGTGGCTGCGGCGGCGGAGAAGTCCGGCGCACGTCTGGCGTGGGTACCGCGTCGCGCAGGCGACAGGGGCGCGGTCGAGGCCGGCTGCCTGCCCGCGCTGCTGCCGGGTGGACGGCTGGTCAGCGACGCCGAGGCACGCGCGGACGTGGCTGCCGCGTGGGGTGTCGACTCGTTGCCCGAGAGTCCTGGCCGCGATGTCAGCGGCATTCTCGCCGACGTCCTCAGCGGTGGCCGCACCGGCACGAAGGCGCTGGTCGTCGCCGGCGTCGAGCTGGACGACCTGCCCGATCCGGAGGCTGCTCGCAAGGCGTTGAAGAAGGCCCAGTTCGTCGTCAGCCTGGAGGTGCGCGAGAGCGAGGTGACCCAGGTCGCCGACGTCGTGCTGCCGGTCGCGCCGATGGTCGAGCGCCCGGGGACGTTCGTGAGCTGGGAGGGCCGACGCCGGTCGTTCGAGGCCGTGCTGTCCGAACCGAACTCGCTGACCGACCTGCGTGTGCTCGCCGGCATCGCCGAGGAGCTCGGCCGCCCGATCGGGTTCCGCACCGTCGCGGCCGCGCGGGCCGCGTTCGACGAGCTCGACACCTGGGACGGCAAGCGCGCCGACGCGCCGACCGTGGCCGCCGACGCACCCGCCGACGATCCCCTGGTCCTCGACACCTGGCGCCTGTTGGTCGACGACGGGCGGGGTCAGGACGGCCAGCCGGAGTACCACGCCAGTGCACGTCGCCCCGTCATCCGCGCCAACGCCGCCACGCTCGCCGCCGCCGGTGTCGAGCCGGGAGAGACCGCAACCCTGGTCGGCACGACCAAGGTCACGCTGACGCTGCCCACCGAGGTGGCCGACCTGCCCGACGGCGTCGTCTGGGCCCCGGGCAACTCGGGCACCCCACTCACCGCCCTGGGCCTCACTCGAGGCGCCCCTGTACAAATTTTGCGGGGCAATGCACCGAAATCTCCGTCGAAACGGGGCACGAGTCCGCAAAATTCGGAGGGGGGTGCGGCATGAGCGAGCTGTTCGGCAACGAGGAGTGGTGGGTCGTCATCGTCAAGGCAGTGATGATCTTCGCGTTCCTGGTCGTCTACACGTTGTTCAACATCTGGTTCGAGCGTCGTCTCGTGGCCCGGATGCAGCACCGCGTGGGCCCCAACGTGCACGGCCCGTTCGGCTTGCTGCAGAGCCTGGCCGACGGCGTCAAGCTCGCGCTCAAGGAGGACGTCACGGTCAAGGCGGCCGACAAGGTCGTCTACGTCCTGGCGCCGATCCTGGCCACCATCCCGGCCTTCATGGCCTGGGCGGTCATCCCGTTCGGCCCCGAGGCCAGCCTGTTCGGCACCATCACGCCGCTGCAGCTGACCGACCTGCCCGTCGCGGTGCTGTTCATCTTGGCCATCACCTCGATCGGCGTGTACGGCATCGTGCTGGCCGGCTGGTCGTCCGGGTCGATCTACGCCCTGCTCGGCGGACTGCGCTCCAGCGCCCAGATGATCTCCTACGAGGTCGCGATGGGCCTGTCGCTGGTCGCGGTGTTCATGTACGCCGGGTCGATGTCGACCTCGGAGATCGTCAACGCGCAGGTCGACATGTGGTACTTCCTTCCGCTGTTCCCCAGCTTCGTGATCTACATGATCTCGATGGTCGGCGAGACCAACCGCGCCCCGTTCGACCTGCCGGAAGCCGAGGGCGAGCTCGTCGGCGGCTTCCACACCGAGTACTCCTCGCTGAAGTTCGCGCTGTTCTTCCTGGCCGAGTACGTCAACATGGTGACGGTTTCGGCGGTGGCCACCACGATGTTCCTCGGCGGCTGGCGCGCCCCGTTCGGCATCGGCTCGATCTGGGAGGGCGCCAACGAGGGCTGGTGGCCCGTGCTGTGGTTCTTCGGCAAGACGCTGGGCTTCATCTGCGTGTTCGTCTGGCTGCGCGGCACCCTGCCACGCATGCGCTACGACCAGTTCATGAAGTTCGGGTGGAAGGTGCTGATCCCGATCTCGCTGGCCTGGATCGTGTGCGTCGGCGTCATCCGCAAGCTCGACACCGAGGACATGCTCAACCGCGACGCGTTCATCTGGGCCGCGGTCGTGATCGGCGTGCTCGCCCTGGTGTCGTTCTTCATCCCCGAGAAGCGGGAGCCCGAGCCCGAGCCGGAGGCCGAGTTCGACGCCTTCGCCGGTGGTTACCCGGTCCCGCCGATGCCTGAGAGGAGGGGTCACAAGTGAGCGCATTCGACGAGCTCAAGGAGTCGATGTGGGATCCGATCGCCGGATTCGGCGTGACGTTCCGGACGATCTTCCGCAAACCCGTCACCGAGCAGTACCCCAAGGAGAAGCTGCCGACCGCCCCGCGGTTCCACGGACGGCACCAGCTCAACCGCTGGCCCGACGGTCTGGAGAAGTGTGTCGGCTGCGAGCTGTGCGCGTGGGCGTGCCCGGCTGATGCGATCTACGTCGAAGGTGCGGCCAACGAGGACCTGCCGGACGGCTCGGGTCGGTACAGCCCCGGCGAGCGGTACGGCCGGGTCTACCAGATCAACTACCTGCGCTGTATCCTGTGCGGTCTGTGCATCGAGGCGTGCCCGACCCGCGCGCTGACCATGACCAACGAGTACGAGCTGGCCGACAACAACCGTGAGGACCTGATCTACGAGAAGTCCGATCTGCTCGCCCCGCTGCTGCCCGGCATGACCGAGCCGCCGCACGCGATGCTGATCAGCGACGACCACCACGACTACTACAAGGGCAAGACCCTGCCAATCGTGGAGGCCGACTGATGGCGAGGAGCGAAGCGACGAGGTGTCAGTCGCGCCAGCGGAGCGGGAGCCCGTCACGGCGAAGCCGTTCCGACGCGAGGCGTGGTGAGGCTGCCGGATTGAACGAGCCTGTGAGCTCGCCAGCGCCTTCCCGCCGCTCGTTCCTCGCGGCTGGCGACCGGGGTGCTGGGGGTGTCCGATGACGGCGTTCTGGATGCTGGCGCCACTGATGGTGGTGGCGGCGCTGGGACTGGTGTTCTTGCGCAACGCGGTGCACGCGGCACTGTGCCTGGCGGTCGTGATGATCAGCCTGGCAGTGCTGTACGCCGCGCAGGACGCACCGTTCCTGTTCGCGGTGCAGATCATCGTCTACACCGGCGCGATCATGATGCTGTTCCTGTTCGTGCTGATGCTGGTGGGCGTCGACGTGTCCGACTCGGTGCAGGAGACCATCAAGGGCCAACGGCTCGTCGCCACCGTGCTCGGGCTCGGCTTCGGGATCGTAGCCGTCCTGGCGATCGGCCAGACCGTGACCGCCGCAGCGGTCGGTCTCGACGGGGCCAACAGCAACGGCAACACGTGGGGACTGGCCCAGTTGCTGTTCAACAAGTACGTGCTGGCGTTCGAGTTCACCAGCGCCCTGCTCATCACCGCAGCACTCGGCGCCATGGTGCTGGCCCACAAGGAGCGCCTGTCCAAGGCGCCGACGCAGGCTGCGCTCGCCGCCCAGCGCATGCGTGACTACGCCGAGTCCGGCCGCCACCCCGGCAACGCCCCCACGCCGGGTGTCTTCGCCCGCCACAACGCGGTCGACACCCCCGCGCTGCTGCCCGATGGGACGCCGCTGATCGACTCGATCTCGCAGAGCATCATCGCCCGCGGCCAGGTGCGCGAGGGCTACGACGACGATCTGGACGACCTGCTCGCCCAGATCGAGGGCGTCGACTCCGACACCGACGAGGAGGGCGACGAGAAGTGACCGAGTACCTGACCCTCTCGCTGATCCTGTTCACGATCGGTGCCGTCGGTGTGCTGCTGCGCCGCAACGCCATCGTGGTGTTCATGTGCATCGAGCTGATGCTGAACGCGACCAACCTGGCGTTCGTGTCGTTCAGTCGTCAGCACGGCAACCTCGACGGCCAGGTCGCGGCGTTCTTCGTCATGGTCGTCGCCGCCGCCGAGGTCGTGGTCGGCCTGGCGATCATCGTGTCCATCTACCGCACGCGTCGATCGGCTTCGATCGACGACGCGAGCCTGCTGAAGTCCTAGGAGCAGCCCATGTTCGACCTGCAGTGGCTGCTCATCGCGGTCCCGCTCGCCAGCGGTCTCGGCCTGCTCGCCTGGG
>DATMSF010000390.1:0-3946 GCA_035565535.1 Aeromicrobium sp. | reverse complement strand
GCCCCGGTGGATCGTCGGGCAGCCACTCCCTGGTCAACCGGCCCGCGCCCAGCGGCAGCGACAACGCCACCTCGGGTTCCTCGTCGACCCCGTTGGACAGCTCCAGCGAACCGCCGCCGATGTCGATGTTGATGATGCGGCCCGCGCTCCAGCCGTACCAGCGGCGCACTGCCAGGAAGGTCAGCCGTGATTCGTCGACGCCGCTGAGCACCTGCAGGGACACCCCGGTCTCGGCGCGGACCCTGGCCAGCACGTCTTCGGAGTTGGTGGCGTCACGCACCGCCGAGGTGGCAAAGGCCATGAGCTCGGCACAGCCGGAACTCGTGGCGATCTTGGCGAATTCGTCGACGGTCGCGACCAGCTTGTCGGCGCCTTTTCGCGTGAGTTTGCCGGAGCCGTCGATGGCCTCGGCGAGGCGCAGTGCGGCCTTGGTGGAACTCATCGGGGTGGGATGGCCACCACGGTGCGCATCCACCACGAGAAGATGGACTGTGTTGCTGCCCACATCGAGCACGCCTAACCGCACGGGTCAAACCTAGTCGGTCGTCCTGTGGGTTCCGTAGCGGACCCGCGGGCCGGGCCGCGCCCGGTCGGCCCGGGGCGAGGGAAACGAGTAGCGTTTGCACTGTGACACGTGTGCATCCTGGTGAGGTTGAACTCGACTTCGCCCGTGAGTGGGTGGAGTTCTACGACCCCGATGACGCGGACCATCTCATCGCCGCGGACATGACCTGGCTGCTGTCCCGCTGGACGTGTGTATTCGGCACCCCGGCCTGTCAGGGCACCGTCGAAGGCCGCCCCGACGACGGTTGCTGCTCGCACGGCGCGTTCCTGTCCGACGACGACGACCGGGCCCGGCTCGACGACGCCGTCAAGCAGCTCACCGACGAGGACTGGCAGTTCCGCGAGAAGGGCCTGGGCAAGAAGGGCTATCTCGAGGACGACGAGTACGACGGCAAGCCGAACCTGCGTACCCGGAAGTACAAGGGCGCCTGCATCTTTCTGAACCGCCCCGGCTTCCCGGCGGGCATCGGGTGCGCGCTGCACAGCAAGGCGCTCAAGCTCGGTGTCGAGCCGTGGACCATGAAGCCCGACGTGTGCTGGCAGCTGCCGATCCGGCGCAGCCAGGACTGGGTCGAACGGCCCGACGGCACGCAGATCCTCAAGACGGTCATCACCGAGTACGACCGCCGCGGGTGGGGCGAGGGCGGTGCCGACCTGCACTGGTACTGCACGGGCGATCCGAACGCACACGTGGGCAGCCGACCGGTGTGGGAGTCCTACGCACCCGAGCTGACCGCCCTGCTGGGCGAGAAGGCCTACGCCGAGCTGGCGGCAATCTGCAAGCGCCGCAGCCGTTTAGGGCTGGTCGCCGTCCATCCGGCGACGCGGCTGGCCGAGAGCGGGACATCCGGCCCGCAGCGGTAGCCGGCGGCGGCTCAGCGCCGGGCTCAGCCCTCCAGCTTGTATCCCAGGCCCCGCACGGTCACCAGGTGCACCGGGTTGGCCGGATCCTCCTCGATCTTCGACCGCAGCCTTTTGACGTGCACGTCAAGCGTTTTGGTGTCGCCGACGTAGTCCGCGCCCCACACCCGGTCGATGAGCTGACCGCGGGTGAGCACGCGACCACTGTTGCGCATCAGGTACTCGAGGAGGTCGAACTCCTTGAGCGGCAACGTGATCGGTTCACCGTTGACGCTCACCACGTGCCGTTCGACGTCCATGCGCACGGGACCGGCCTCCAGCACGCCGTCGTCGCCGCCCGCGTCGTCGGTGTCGACGCCACGGCGCAGCACCGCACGGATCCGGGCGATGAGTTCACGCGCCGAGTACGGCTTGGTGACATAGTCGTCGGCACCGAGTTCGAGGCCGACCACCTTGTCGATCTCGCTGTCGCGCGCCGTCACCATGATGACGGGGACGCTCGAGCGCGCACGCAACTGCTTGCACACATCGGTGCCACTCATGCCGGGGAGCATGAGATCCAGCAGCACGATGTCGGCGCCGGAGCGTTCGAACTCCGCCAGGGCCGACGGACCGTCGCCCACCACGGTGGCCTCGAAGCCCTCCTTGCGGAGCAGAAACGCCAAGGGATCGGCCAGCGATTCCTCGTCTTCAACGATCAACACGCTGGTCATCGTTCTCGTTGGTCCTCTCGTTCGTCCGAATGTGATTCGGGGTCGGGGTATTCGGGGATCGACAACGTGAACGTCGACCCCGTTCCCGGCTGACTCCACAGCCGGATGGATCCGTTGTGGTTGGCGGCCACGTGTTTGACGATCGCCAGTCCGAGCCCGGTGCCGCCCGTGGCTCGCGACCGCGCCTTGTCGACGCGGAAGAACCGCTCGAACACCCGCTCCTGATCGTCCTTGGCGATGCCGATGCCACGGTCGGTGACCGCGATCTCGATGTTGCCGCCGCGTTTGCGCCGGCTGATCGACACGTCGGTTCCGTTGGGCGAGTAGGCGATCGCATTGGACACCAGGTTGGCGATCGCGGTCACCAGCAGGCCTTCGTCGCCGAGGACGCGGTATCCGGTCGGCGCGTCGGTGGTGATCGAGATCTGCGAGTTGTCGGCGGCGACCTTGTGCCGCGACACCGCCTCGGACACGATGCTGTCGACGTCCACGGCGTCCAGATCGGGCAGACGCTCGGCACCCTGCAGCCGCGACAGTTCGATGAGCTCACCGATCATGTCCGCGAGGCGGTGTGACTCGGCGACCATCTTCTCGGCGAACCGGCGCACGGTGTCGGGGTCGTCGGCCGAGGCCAGCAGGGCCTCGGCCAGCACGCTCATGGCACCCACCGGTGTCTTGAGCTCGTGGCTGACGTTCGCGACGAAGTCGCGCCGGGTGGCTTCCATGCGTGCGTGCTCGGACTGGTCGTCGATGTAGACGACGGCGAAGCGCCGGTCGTCGTCGGTCAGCAGCCGCACCTTGCCGCGCACCGAGATGCCCGACCGGCCCGGATTGGCGACCTTGAGCGGTGAGAGGTCCACCTCGACGTCCTGACCGGACTCGAAGACCCGCTGGGCGGCCTGCCAGACCCGGTCGTCGAGGATGCGGTCGCGGACCACGCCGAGTTCGACGGCACGGTCATTGCTGTAGACGACGTCGTTGAAGGTGTCGACGACTGCGACGCCCATCGGCGACAGGGATGTGATGTGCTGCAGCATCTGCGAGACCGTCATACCGGCCGCGTCCGCAGCACGCCGTTGCCGGCGGGCCACGATGCGGGGCACCACGGTGACGCCCACTGCCACGCCTGCGATCAGCGCGAGGAGCGACACGAGCGCCGTCAGCAGTAACGCCGACACCAAGCTCACGCGAAAATCGTACGCATCCGGTGAACGTCAGCCCAGCAGCGAACAGCCGATTCGAGACAAGTCACACCAGGAAAGACAGGTGTTCGGCTGTCGTTAACCCGGCCGATACCGCCTGCTCGACCACTTCTCACCTGAAACGCCGAAACCGCATTCCGTCAGGAAAAGTGCGAGTGCACGCCTGCTGGAATGCGGTTTCGGCGGAATCCGGGTGTCGGCTACTTCTTCGCGCCCTGGGCGGCGACGGCGGCCGCACCGGCGGCGGCCGCCTCGGGATCGAGGTACTCACCGCCGATCTTGACGGGCTTGAGGTTCTCGTCGAGGTCGTAGCGCAGCGGGATGCCGGTCGGGATGTTGAGGCCGACGACCTCCTCGTCGGACATGCCGTCGAGGTACTTCACCAGCGCGCGCAGCGAGTTGCCGTGGGCGGCGATCAGCACGGTCTTGCCCGCCTTCAGATCGGGCAAGATCGCGCTCTCGTAGTACGGCACGAACCGCTCGACGACGTCTTTGAGGCATTCGGTCAGCGGGCCGCCGTCGATGTCGGCGTAGCGCGGATCGGCGTCCTGGCTGTACTTGCTGCCCTTCTCGATGGGCGGCGGCGGCGTGTCGTAGCTGCGGCGC
>DATMSF010000389.1:0-1963 GCA_035565535.1 Aeromicrobium sp. | reverse complement strand
CCTGGATGCCCATCAGTGCCTGCGCCAGACGCGCGTCCAGTCGGCGGTCCCAGTGCGTGTGGGAGCCTAGACCGGGAGGGAGCCCCTCGACGACCACCTCGACGACTCCGCCGAGCGTATCGCCGTCCTTGTGCGCGGCGTCGATCTCGGCGACCATCGCAGCGCTCGTTGCAGGGTCGAAGCAGCGGACCGGGTCGGCGTCGAGCGCCTCGATGTCGGCAGGTGAGGGGATCACGCCGGCCGGGGCCTTGACGGTTCCCAGCTCGACGACGTGGGACACGATCCTGGCGCCCGTGGCCTGGGCGATGAACTGGGCGGCGACCTCGCCCAACGCCACTCGGGCCGCGGTCTCGCGTGCGCTGGCGCGCTCCAGGATCGGCCTGGCTTCGTCGAATCCGTACTTCTGCATGCCCGCCAGGTCGGCGTGTCCTGGCCGCGGGCGGGTCAGGGGCGCGTTGCGCTTCAGCCCGGCCAACGTCGCGGGATCGACGGGGTCGGCGGCCATCACCTGTTCCCACTTGGGCCACTCGCTGTTGCCGATGCGCACCGCCACCGGGCTGCCGAGCGTCCGACCGTGGCGGATGCCGCCGACGATCTCGAGCTCGTCGGCCTCGAATGCCATCCGAGCACCGCGCCCGTAGCCGAGCCGGCGGCGAGCCAGTGCCGCCTGGATCTCCTTGCTGCTGACTTCGACACCGGCCGGCAGGCCCTCGAGAATCGCCACCAGGGCAGGGCCGTGCGACTCACCTGCGGTCAACCAACGAAGCATGGTCCGATTCTCCCACGGGCCTCACGAGGCCGGCGCGGGGCTCAGCGGCCGTAGAACGCCGGGCCCCATGCGGCACCGACGACGGCTCCGGCCAGGAGGTAGGGGCCGAACGCGATCTCGCCGGGAGCGACGACCTTGAGTCGTTGGAGCACCAGGCCGAGGACCGCACCCAGGACGAATCCTGCATAGAGGCCCACCAGGGTCGCCTCACGTCCCAGCGGTCCCAGCGCGACGGCCAGGATCGCGGCGAGCCGCACGTCCCCGAACCCGAACGCCCCACCGAGGAATCGGGCCGCGACCCAGTAGATGAGCCTGAACACCAGGTACACGACGACGTTCGCGACCAGCGCCCGCGCCGCGACGTCACGATCACCGAGGAGGACCGCTGCCAGCCCGACCAGCAGCCACACACCGAGGTACAGCGGCGCGGTGATCCGAAACGGCAGGTAGTGCGAGTGCCAGTCGACGAATGCGAGCCACCCGCCCACGCCGCACAACAGCACCCAGGCGGGCAGGATCTCGACGGTCTCGACGCGCCACGCCACCAGCCCCGCCGCGACAGCAGCCGGAACGACCATCCACCAGCGCGCGCCTCGCCGGTGCGCGATGTCGACGTAGAGCGGCTTGCCCTCCGCCGGTCGAGTCGGCTCCGGAAGGTGCGCGACCGCCCACGGCCCCAGGGCCGCGACGACCGCAGCAGCGACAACGGCAACAGCAATGGTCACGGACCGACCGTAGTGGATGTCCCGCCCCTGCTGTCACATGAACACCACGCGTGCGTGAAGTCCGTGGCGGGTCAGCGAGCCGCGAGCGCTGCACGGGCCGCGCCTCTGAGCAGCTCGACGTCGACCGCGACCCCTGCCATCTGCTCGAGCTGCAGCACGGCCTGGTGGGCCAGCAGGTCCAGGCCCGACAGCACCGGGACCCCACGCTGCTCGGCTGCCGTGGCCAGCCCGGTGGGCCACGGGTCGTAGACGACGTCGAACACGGCCCCGACGGCGTCGACCCAGTCGGCGGCCCGATCTCGCACAGCTGCCACAGGGACGGTGGAGATCAGCAGATCGGCGTGACCGGCCGCGGCGTCGTCGAGTCGCGCCACGGTGACCTCGGCACCGGCGTCGACCCCCGCCGCGACAGCCGCGTCGGCACGTGACGGGTCGCGGGCGATGATCTCGATGCGCGTCGCGCCGGCCG
>DATMSF010000388.1:0-1507 GCA_035565535.1 Aeromicrobium sp. | reverse complement strand
ACTCGCGATCCTCGCGCTTGGTCCACAACGTGCGGGGCTTCTTCAGGTACGTCGGTAGCGCCGTGGCCTTGAACCCGACGCTGACCAGTGGCGCGGGTACCGACCCAGCAGCCTTCAGTGCGCTGCCGACGAGCTTGCCGCCCGTCACCTTCGCGATCGCCCGGACCGGGGTCAACAGCGGTTGCTTCGACATGTCGAACGGGCCGGCGACCATGGCGACGGACCGGACGGGCAGGTCGTCGTAGACCGCCGTCGTGCCCAGCGACAACAAGCCGCCCATGCACCACCCCACCAGATGGACCTCGCGTCCGCCTGCGTCCTCGGAGACCGTGCGGATCGCGGGCGGTAGCACGTCGTTGATGAAATGCTCGACGCCGACCAGACGGTCTTGGCCGGTCAACGGTCCGTAGTCGACGAGGTAGGTCGGTCGACCTCGACCGACGAAGTCCTCGGCCAAGGACAGCCCACGGCGCAGGTCGAAGCACGACGCCTGTGCACCGAGCGGTGGCACCAGGAGGACTGGCGCTCCTTTGGCGCGAACGCCCGGGGCCTTGAGGTAGCGATGGACCGTCCGAGTCCGCCCGGAGTCGATGATCTGCGACGGCGTGCGGGTCAGGTCGGCGATGCCGCGCCTGACCAGGAAGTCCCACAGGTTCAGGACCGACCGCCGTGACGGGTTCGGGAGAGATTGCGTGGCTGTCACCTGATCAGTGTGCACCACCTCGTCGCCACTCGTGTCCGATGAGAAGGCAGCGGTGACTAGATTGCTCCGGTGACCTCCACTCGCGTCGGGCTGCTCCAGATCTGCCTGGCCGGCGTGTTGTGGGGAACGGGCGGAGTCGTGGTCACGGTGCTGCACGAGCGCGACGGGCTGTCAGCCATGACCGTCAGCGCCTGGCGGATGCTGATCGCAGCAGTGGCGCTGATCGGATTCGCGGTCGTGATCCGACGGTGGTCCGCCGTGGTGCGGACAGCGCGAGCTCACCCGCTGCTCGTCGCGCTGACAGGGCTCGGCACGGCCGCCTACCAAGCGCTGTACTTCCTGTCCGTGCTGATGGTCGGCGTCAGCGTCTCCACGGTCGTGGCGCTCGGCATCGCTCCCCTGCTCGCCACCGCGTGGGAGCACGGCCGAGCGCGCAGCCGACCCGCTCGACGGCAGGTGCTCGCCATCGCGGCAGGACTCGCGGGACTGGTGCTGATCAGTGCCCTCGCGCACGAAGGTCACGGCGCCCCGCTCGATCGTCCCGTCCTGGGCCTGCTGCTGGCGCTGGGTGCCGGTGCCGTGTACGCCGCCACCACGCTGGTGGGGCGCCACCTGGCCACCCGTGTCGACCCGGTGGCGCTGACGACAGGCGCCACTGCGACCGGGGCCGCCGTGCTCGTGCCTTTCCTCGTCACCGCCGTCTCGGCGTCCGATCCGGTCGGTCCGAGCGGTGCGGGATCGGCGGCGTTGCTGCTCTACCTCGGCGTCGCCACGATGGCGTTGGCGTACGGCCTGCTCTACCTC
>DATMSF010000387.1:0-5861 GCA_035565535.1 Aeromicrobium sp. | reverse complement strand
GCTCGCACGTCCCACGTCTCGAGAGACGAGGCATGGATGCGCGCCGCGCCGGCGAAGTCACCGGCCAGCGCACGTGCCACGACGGCGGCGCGGCGGCCGGCCACGACGACGCTGGCGTGACCACCGGGACGCAGCACACGTGCCACCTCGGTCAGCGCGGCCTCCGGGTCGTCGACGACCTCGAGGACACCGTGGCAGACCACCAGGTCGACCGAGTCGTCGGCCACGTGGTCCGGGAGGTCGGCGGTGTCCCCGAGCACGCCGATCACACTGCCTGGTGCCGTGGACCCCTCACCGAGCTCGGCCTCTGCAGCACGCCGTTGCAGGGCCGCCAGCGCGTCCGGACTGGGGTCGACCACCGTGACCGCGTGGCCCAGCTGAGCCAGCCGCACGGCGTCCGCGCCGGTGCCACCGCCCAGGTCGAGGATCGTCAGGGAACCGGCCCCACCCGACGCGATGTGACCGGACGCGATCTGAACCGCGTCCAGGACGGACTGACGCATCACCTCGGTACGCACCGGACCCATGGCGCCCACTCTTGCACACAGCGGTCCCCGCTTAATGAGCACAGCGGTCCCCGCTCCATGCGCGCAGCGGTCCGGGGTCAGGTGCACTAGGCTGCGCGCGTGGCTCGAATCGTCGTCGTCGGGGCTGGGTTCGCCGGTCTGTCAGCAGCCGCCCGACTGGCCAAGCTGCGCCACGAGGTCGTCGTCCTCGAGGCCACGGACCGCGTCGGCGGCCGCCTCCATCGACACGTCGTCGACGGGACCGAGTTCGCGCTCCATCCCGAGACGGTCACGCTGCCAGGAGTCCTGCGCGACCTGTTCCGCAAGTCCGGTCGGCCGCTCGAGCGGGTCGCCGACATGACGCTGGCCGGTCCGCGCCGCCACGTGTTCCGAGACGGCGAGGTGCTCGACCTGCCGTTCGGGGACCGGGCGAGCCAGCACGACGCGGTCGTCGCCGGTCTGGGCGACGACGAGTGGTCGGACTGGATCGACTCCTGGCCCGATGCCTGGAACGCGATGCGACTGGCCTGGCTGGATCGCACGACGTCAGGGCTGGCCGACCTGGACCGCGAGGCCCGCCGTGCGCTGCGGGTCCGGCGCTCCATCGAGCGCTTGGCCAAACGCGATCTCAAGCGCGATCCGGCGGTCGCCAAGATCGTGCTCGATCCGCTGCGCCTGGAGGGCCAGGATCGCCGGGTCTCCCCCGCCTTCCTGGCGGTGCGCCACTACGTCGAGCGCACCTTCGGGCGGTGGGGGTTCGACGGTGGTCTACCCGTGCTCGCCGACGCGCTGCGCGTTCGCCTGGAGGAACGCAAGGTCGGCGTCGAGCTCGGACGCGCCGTCGAGGGCCTGCTGACCCAGGGGGACCCCAACCGGGGCGGCCGGGTGACCGGAGTCGTCACCGCAGCCGGTGACGTGGAGGCCGATCTCGTGGTGTGGTGCGCCGCGGCCTGGCCCGCTCCGCTGCGCGAACCGGGTCTGAATCCGGCGATCCCGGCCTGCCGTACTTTCGTGCGGCTCGACCCGGACTTTCGTGGCCTGCCGGACGACGTGTTCGTCCACGCCAATCCGCCGATACGGATGTGGCACGCCGGCGGCGGACGCTGGACGGTCCTGCACCTGGCCGGCGAGCGTCCGCTGGAGGCGCTGGCCCGCGCCGGACTCGACCTGCGGGCTCACGTCGTCGACGATCCGGTGACCCTGGTCCCGGCCGATCTGGTCCGGCTCGGCCACTGGGGCTGGCAGTGGTTCGGAGCGTCCTCGATGGATCTGTTCCCCGGTGTCGCTCCACGCGACGACATCGTGTTCGCCGGCGCCCACGCGTGGCCCAGTGGCCTGCTCGGCGGCGGGACGGTCGAGGAGATCGGGATGGCGACGGCGGCGATCGCCGAGCGCGTCGGACCGGCCCCGCGCTGACCTGCGCTGCTCCGCGGTCGATCAGATGCGCCCTTCGGAACGCAGGATCTCGAAGATCTCACGCGTCGCCTTCGAGCGGTTCAGCGTCATGAAGTGCAGGCCCGGCGCACCGCCCTCGAGCAGGTCGCGGCACAGCTGAGTGGCCAGCTCGATGCCCTTGGCCCGGACCGCCGCCTTGTCCTCGCGGATCGGCTCGATCTGCGCGAGAACCTCTGCCGGCATCGCCGCGCCGGACAGCTCGGCCATCCTGGCCACCTGACCGAAGTTCAAGATCGGCATGATCCCCGGAACGATCGGCAGGTCGCAGTCCAGCGCCCGGACCCGCTCGACCAGGGCGAAGTAGTCGGCAGCTCGGAAGAACAGCTGGGTGATGGCGTACTCCGCGCCCGCGCGCGCCTTGCGGACCAGCACCTGGGCGTCGTCCTCGAGCGAGGCCGCATCGGGGTGCCCTTCGGGGAAGGCCGCGACGCCGATCCGGAAACCGCCCACGGTGTTCGCCAGCTCGACGAGCTCCACCGCATGCGTCATCCCGTCCGGATGGGTCTGCCACGGCGCGCGCGGGCCGCCTTGCGGGTCACCGCGCAGCGCCAGCACGTCGGTGACCCCCGCAGCGGCGTACTGCTTGAGCACCTGCTCGATCTCGGTGCGGCTCTGCCCGACGACCGTCAGGTGTCCCACGGGGTGCATCGTGGTCTGCCGGGCGATGCGCTCGGTGATCGCGATGGTGCGATCCTGGCTGGCGCCCCCGGCGCCGTACGTGACGGACACGAAGGTCGGCTCGAGCGATTCCAGGTCCTGCAGGGTCTGCCACAGCAGGTGCTCGCCGTCCTCGTCCTTGGGTGGGAAGAACTCGAAGGAGTACGTCGGGGCGGCGGCTGCGAGCGCATCGACCAACGATGCGCCGGGAGTCGTGGGAGTCTCGCCTGGGGTGGACATGCGCAGAAGGGTATCGTCCCAGCGTGCCCTCCTTGGATGAAACCACCGCGAACGAGACGACGTTCCTCGAGCGCATCGACGAGGTCATCGCCGAGTTCGTCGAGGCGCGCAAGCCCGGACTCGCGCCGTTGGGCCCCGAGGTGCTGGACTTCCTCGACGCGACGGCGGCCTTCGTCCTGGGCGGAAAGCGGCTGCGCGCCTCGTTCGTCCGTGCAGGCTGGTTGGCCGCCGGCGGACCGGACGGTGATCTGACCATGACCGACGCGGCGGCCGCCATCGAGCTGCTCCAGGGCAGTGCCCTGGTCCACGACGACCTGATGGACGGCTCGGACACCCGCCGGGGTCGGCCGAGCGTGCATCGAGACTTCGAGGCGCGGCACCGTGACCGCGGCGGTCTGGGCGATGCTGCCTGGTTCGGGCGATCCACCGCGGTGCTGATGGGCGATCTGCTGCTCTCGTGGTCCAACGAGCTGCTGGTCGATGCCGCCGGAGCTGTCGCGTCCGAGGCCGGACGCCGGGCGATCGACCTCTACGACGTGTGCAAGGCCGAAGTGGCCGCCGGCCAGTTCCTCGACGTCGTCGCGCAGACACACGCCGACGTCAGCGTAGACGAAGCGATGCTGGTGGCTCGCTACAAGTCGGCCAAGTACACCGTCGAGCGGCCGCTGCAGATCGGTGCCGCGCTCGCCGGCGGCGACGACCACCTGCTCGACCAGCTGTCCCAGGTGGCGCTCCCGTTGGGCGTCGCGTTCCAGCTGCGCGACGACGTCCTGGGCGTGTTCGGTGACCCGGACGTGACCGGCAAGCCGGCCGGCGACGACCTACGGGAGGGCAAGCGCACCGTGCTGATCGCGCGCACCCTTGAACGCTGCGACGAAGCGGGCCGCACCCGTCTGCTGGCCCTGCTGGGCACCGACGACGGCGTCGACGAAGCGCGCGACATGGTGCAGGTGTCGGGCGCCTTGGAGGCACTCGAGCAGGACATCGCGCAGCTGGAGGCCGAGGCCGACGACGCCGTCGACCGCCTCGGACCCGCCGCCGCGGCAGCCCTTCGACCACTCGCGCTCAAGGCCACGCGTCGCGCCCACTGAGCGCCACGGATCACACCCGCGAAACCGCTGCGACGGCAGGGCGAGATCAGACACACCGCGTGCTCCGGTCCTGCTTCTCGTGACGGGACTCCATAGAATCGGTGTGCGGGCCTCCAGGGGAATCTCGAGGGCGCTAGGAGGATCGACGTGACGGTGACGGGTGATGACGCCCTGGTAGGTCGTGTCCTCAACGACCGCTACGTCATCGGCGAGCGCATCGCACGCGGCGGGATGGCCAGCGTCTTCCTCGCGGTGGACCGTGTCCTGGACCGCGAGGTCGCGGTCAAGATCATGCACACCGGGATGGGCGACGACGACCAGTTCACCGACCGATTCGTCCGCGAAGCGCGCGCTGCCGCCAAGCTGAACCACCGCAACGTCGTCTCGGTCTTCGACCAGGGCCGTGACGGTGACGTCACCTACCTGGTCATGGAGTACGTCCCGGGCCGCACGCTGCGCGATCTGATGCGCGCAGAAGCACCGATGCCGCCCCTGCGCGTCATGCAGGTCACCGAACAGATCCTGATCGCCCTCACCGCGGCGCACGGCGCCAAGCTGATCCACCGCGACATGAAGCCCGAGAACGTGCTGATCAGCCCCGACGGCGAGGTCAAGGTCGCCGACTTCGGGCTGGCCCGCGCGGTCAGCTCGGCCACGACCGCGACCGGCGGCACGTTGATCGGCACGGTGTCCTACCTGGCTCCCGAGATCGTGCTCCACGACGGCGCCGACGCTCGCTCCGACGTGTACGCGGTCGGCGCCATGATGTACGAGATGCTGACGGCGCAGAAGCCGCACGGCGGCGAGTCGCCCATCCAGGTCGCCTACAAGCACGTCCACGAGGACATCGGCGCGCCGTCCGCGGTCCAGCCCGGGATCCCCGACTACGTCGACGCCCTGGTGGCGCGCGCCACGGTACGGGATCGCGACCAGCGGTCGGCCGACGCTCGGGTGCTGCTGCAGCAGGTCCGCTCGGTCAAGCGTGCGATCGAGGCAGGGCTGACCGAGGACCCCGACCTGGTCTCCGATCTGCGGCCTCGCCCCAGCGCGTCGTCATCGGTTCCGTCGGTGGCCGG
Source organism: Aeromicrobium sp. (assembly GCA_035565535.1). Classification (GTDB taxonomy): domain Bacteria; phylum Actinomycetota; class Actinomycetes; order Propionibacteriales; family Nocardioidaceae; genus Aeromicrobium. The sequence goes on along the minus strand of DATMSF010000387.1, from coordinate 836 downwards.
TGCAGCGGCCACCGGTGAGGTCTCCGACGACACGATGGCGGTGGCGTTCGACGGCGACGGCCCCGAGCACACCGTGGCCTGGGATCCGAACGAAGTGGTGCCCGCCCTCGCCATGACAGCGGCCGAGGGTCGCATCGCCACGGGACTCCATCCGCCGATGTCGTCCGATGAGTACCGCGCCATGCGCGAACGGCACGACCAGCCGCAGCGCGGTCGAGCCCTGTTGGTCGGCGCGATCGTCGCCGCGTTGCTCGTCGGGGTGCTCGGTTGGTGGTTCGCGGACGGTCGGTACACCGAGGCGCCCACCCTGGTCGGCAGCGCCGAGGCCGAGGCGAAGGCCGATGCCGAGGCGGCCGGTTTCGTCTTCAAGGTCGCCGAGCGCCGATTCTCCGAGAGCGTTCCTGCCGGTGTCGTCATCTCGACCGACCCCGGCCCCGGAGACAACATCTTGCCCGGCGGCACGATCGAGGCGGTCGTCTCCAAGGGCAAGGACCGCGTGTTCCTGCCCGAGGACCTCAGAGGCATGACGATCGACGAGGCCAAGGAAGCGCTCGGAGAGCTCGACCTCGTCATGGGTGATCTGCCCCGCAAGTTCGACGAGAAGGTCAAGAAGGACCTGGTCATCGGGGCGGTCTCGATCAAGCCCGACCAGGAGCTCAAGCGCGGCACCCGCGTCGACCTGTACATCAGTGACGGCAAGAAACCCATCGACATCGAGGACTTCACCGGCAAGCCGGCCTCCGACGCCCAAAAAGCGCTGGCGGACCTGGGCTTCAAGGTCAAGATCACCGAGAAGTTCAGCGACGACGTCGCCAAGGGCATCGTCATCTCGCAAG
>DATMSF010000386.1:0-2095 GCA_035565535.1 Aeromicrobium sp. | reverse complement strand
GTGCTCGGACCGCTCGATCATCTCGGCGACCAGCTCTGCCTTGGCCGCACCGATGGAGTTCTCGACCGACTGCAGGCTCTTGAGCAGATCAGCTGCCGGAGCGAACGTGTCGAGCAGATCTGCGGCGTCGCGCAGTCGCTGTGCCAAGCCCCCGGTGTCCATGCTCCAATCATAAGTCGAACAAATGTTCGAGAACAAGGGTTTTGGCCAGATTTTTCAGTGAAGTTGTCGTGCGGCATCTTGTCGAGCCTCATGTCAGCGGCGGGTGGTACCGTCCCGCCGACTTCCCGCAGTCAGGCTGTCGATCGGGCCTCGGTGTCGACTCCTAGACTTGGCCTCGTGATGAGACGTCTTGATCTGCGGGCGACCGATCCCACGCCGGACGAGCGGGACCGGGTGTACACACACGCCGTCCCGCGGGCCGAGGTCGACGTCGAGCAGGCGCTGGAGGCCGTTCGTCCGATCATCGAGGACGTCAAGGAACGCGGAGTCGACGCCGTCGTGGACGCCGGCGAACGATTCGATGGCGTGCGACCACCGACGCTGCGGGTGCCGGCCGACGTCTTGGCGTCGGCGCTGTCCGGGCTCGCGCCGGACGTGCGTGCCGGCCTGAAGGAGTCGATCACTCGTCTGCGAGCCACGTGCGAGGCCGAGCTGGAACGCAGCGTCACCACAGCAGTGGCCTACGGCGCGACGGTCGAGCGTCGGATCGTGCCGATGCAGCGCGTCGGGCTGTACGTGCCCGGCGGGCTGGCGCCGCTGGTCAGCACCGTCGTCATGAACGCCGTGCCGGCGCAGGTCGCCGGGGTCACGGGGATCGCGTTGGCGAGCCCCCCGTCGAAGGACCATGGCGGCTATCCGCACCCCACGATCCTCGCCGCCTGCGCGCTGCTGGGTGTCGACGAGGTGTACGCCGCCGGCGGGGCGCAAGCACTCGCCATGCTGGCCTACGGCGCGGGGGAGTGCCGACCCGTCAACCTGATCACGGGGCCGGGCAATATCTACGTCGCCGCTGCGAAGCGCTACCTGCAGGGCACCGTCGCGATCGATGCCGAGGCCGGACCCACCGAGATCGCCATCATCGCCGACGACAGCGCCGACCCCGCATTCGTGGCAGCGGACCTGATCAGCCAGGCCGAGCACGATCCGATGGCTGCGTCGGTGCTGATCACCGACAGCGAGGCGCTCGCGGACCGGGTCGACGCCGAGCTCAAGACCCAGGTCGACGCGGCCCGTCACGTCGAACGGATCCGTACCGCGCTGGGTGGTCGGCAATCGGCCACCGTCATCGTGCGTGACATCGACCAAGCGGTTCAGGTGGCCAACGGATATGCCGCTGAGCACCTGGAGATCCAGACGGCCGATGCGGCCGATGTCGCCTCTCGCATCGTCAACGCCGGTGCCGTGTTTGTCGGATCGTTCACCCCGGTGTCGCTGGGCGACTACGCGGCCGGTTCCAATCACGTGCTGCCGACGGCAGGGTGCGCATGCCACTCCTCGGGACTCTCGGTGCGCGCGTTCTGCAAGAACATGCAGGTCATCACCTACGACGAGCAAGCGCTGCGCGACGTCGGGGATCATGTCGTCACACTCGCCGAGGCCGAGAACCTGCCGTCCCACGGCTCGGCGGTCAGCATCCGGACCGGCCGATGAGCACCCCTGACTGGGTCCCGCTGCGTGAGGAGCTGCGGGAGGAGGAGCCGTACGGTGCACCGCAGATCGACGTGCCCGTGCGGCTCAACACGAACGAGAACCCCTACGGGCCGAGTGAAGCGGCGGCCGACGACATCGCCCGCTCGGTTCGCGAGGCCGCACTCGGCCTGAACCGGTACCCGGACCGCGAGGCGTGGCTGCTGCGCAACGCGCTGGCTGCCTACCTGTCGCGAGAGGTCGACGGGCTGGATGCCGATCACGTGTGGGCGGCCAACGGCTCCAACGAGGTCATGCAACAGGTCCTGCAGGCGTTCGGCGGACCCGGCCGCACGGCCGTGTCGTTCGCTCCGACGTACTCGATGTATCCCGAGTACGCCCGCAACACGCACACCCGCTGGGTGACGGGGCGACGACGCGACGACTTCGGCATCGACGTCGATGC
>DATMSF010000385.1:0-3516 GCA_035565535.1 Aeromicrobium sp. | reverse complement strand
GGCCACGCCTTCGCTGATGTCGAAGTTCTTGTCACCCGATCGAGCCGAGAGGACCGCCTCGGAGTTGGTGCGACTCAGCTCGCCCACCCGTGAGGACAACCGCGGCAGCGAGCCGGCTCGAAGCTGGTGCAGCAGTCGCTGCGTGTTGAGCGCGTTGCCGGCGAAGATCACCTGAGCGGCGGTGAACGCCTTGCGTCGCAGCACGTTGCCCGTGCGGTGGGTGCGCAGGCGGTATCCCCCGCCTGCCTGCTCCGACACGTCGACGACCCGGGTCAGCGGATGGATCACCGCACCGGCCTGCTCGGCCAGGTACAGGTAGTTCTTCACGACGGTGTTCTTGGCGTTGTGTCGGCAGCCGGTCATGCAGGCGCCGCAGTCGATGCAGGTGCGCCGTGCGGGACCGACACCGCCGAAGAACGGGTCGTCGACCTCGACACCGGGTGCGTCGCCGAACAGCACGCCCACATCGGCCGGATGGAACGTGTCGCTGACGCCGTAGTCGCGCGCGAGCGCTTCCATCACGTCGTCGGCCTTGGTGAAACCCGGATAGGTCGTGACGCCCAGCATCTTCTTGGCCTGGGCGTAGTGCGGGGCCAGCTCTGACTTCCAGTCGGTGATGGCGGCCCACTGCGGGTCGGTGTAGAAGTCGTCGAGGGGCTCGTACAGCGTGTTGGCGTAGACCAGCGAACCGCCACCCACCCCGGTGCCGCTGGCGATGAGCACGTCCTTGAGCAGCGTGACGCGCAGGATGCCGAAGCAGCGCGCCCACGGCGCCCACATGTAGCGGCGGACCCGCCACGACGTCTCGGGGAACTGGTCGTCGCTGAACCGACGCCCCATCTCCATCACGCCGACGCGGTAGCCCTTCTCGGTCAGGCGCAGGGCCGCGACGCTGCCGCCGAACCCCGATCCGATGACGATGACGTCGTAGTCGTACTGGTCCATGTCGTGCAGCCTAGACCGTTATTGACAGTTTGCCAATAGCCTGGCACGCTCGTGTCGTGTCCACCTCGTCCCGGGTCCGTCTCGACCCAGAAGTCCGCCGCGAGCAGATCATCGCGGCGGCCCAACGGCTGTACGCAGAACAGCCGTACGACCAGGTGTCGACGGCCGCACTCGCCCAGGAGGCCGGCGTCACCCGCGGACTGATCAACCACTACTTCGGCGACAAGCGCGAGCTGTTCCTGGCCGCCATGCGCCAGTCCGTCGTGATGCCCGAACCCGAGCTGCCCTACCACCCGGACCTGAGCATCGACGACCGTGCACGCCAGGTCGTGGAGTGGATCCTCGACGCCGCCACGCAGTACGGGCAGGCCTGGATCAACGCCAGCGGGTCGGCCAACCTGCACGGTGAGTCCGACGTGCAGGCGGTCGTGGACGAGGCCGACGAGCGCGCCGCCCGGCTCACCCTGGACGCCATCGGCATGCCCGACTCCCCGCACCTGCGCGCACGCCTGCGCGCCGTGGCGCCGCTGTTCAAGGCCGTGTGCCGCGAGTGGCTGCAGCGCCAGACCATGACCCGCGACGAGGCAGCGCGCCTGCTGACCTCCACCATCTTGTTGTTCGTAGCAGAGGAAGACGCATGAGTGACGACTTGCGCATCGGCATCATCGGTTCGGGCTTCGGCGCCCTCGCCGTGGCGATCGAAGTGACCCGAGCCGGCCACCACGACGTACGCCTGTGGGAGCGCGCCGACTCCCTCGGTGGCGTGTGGCGCGACAACAACTACCCCGGGGCCGGCTGCGACGTCCCGTCGCCGCTGTACTCGTTCTCGTACGAGCAGAGCACCCGGTGGAACCGACGCTACGGACTGCAAGGGCAGATCCTGGAGTACCTCGACGACACCGCCGCCAAGTACGGCATCACGCCGCGCATCCGCTTCAACCACGAGGTCACGTCGGCCACGTGGGACGAGGAGTCACGCACGTGGACGGTGGGCTTCGCCCACGGCGGCACCGAGACCGTGGACGTGCTCGTCAGCGCCATCGGGCAGCTGTCCAATCCCGTGCTGCCGAAGGTGCCGGGCATCGAGACGTTCGCCGGTCCGTCGTTCCACTCCGCCCAGTGGGACCACTCGGTGGACCTCAAGGGCAAGAAGGTCGCGGTCGTCGGTACCGGCGCCAGTGCCATCCAGTTCGTCCCCCCGGTCGCCGACGACGCGGGCGAGGTCACGCTGTTCCAGCGGTCCGCGAACTGGATCCTGCCCAAGCTCGACGGCAGCTTCGCCCGCTGGTACAAGCCGTTCCTGCGGCTCGAGCGCCCGGTGTTCTGGTCGATCGCCGAGCAGTTCTCGCGCGGCCTCGACGACACGTCGCGGGTGGGCCACTGGACCCACAAGTGGGCGCAGCACCACCTGACGAAGCACGTGCCCGACCCCGAGCTGCGCGCCAAGCTGACGCCGGACTACCCGATGGGCTGCAAGCGCATCCTGTTCTCGAACAACTACTACCCCACCCTGATGCGCGATCACGTCGACGTCGTGACCGAGCGCATCGCCGAGGTCACCCCGACCGGTGTCGTCGCCGCCGACGGCAGCACCTACGAGGCCGACGTCATCATCTACGGCACGGGCTTCGACGCCCAGGACTTCCTCTCCTCGATCGACGTCACAGGGCGCCACGGCACGAAGCTGGCCGAGCAGTGGAGCGACGGGGCGCACGCCTATCTGGGCATCTACGCACCGAACTTCCCGAACCTGCTGATCTCCTACGGCCCCAACACCAACCTCGGCGGCGGTTCGATCGTCTACATGCTGGAGGCCCAGGCGCGGCACATGCGTCAGGTGCTGGACCGGATGCGATCCGGCGGGTTCCGCACGGTCGAGGTGACCGAGGCGGCGGAAGCGGCCTACGACCGCGAGGTCCAGGGCGAGCTGGAGCATTCGGCGTGGGCGCACTGCGACAGCTGGTACCGGCACGCATCGGGGCGCATCACGTCCAACTGGCCGGCCTCGACCCACCCCTACGCCAAGCGCACTCGTACCCTCGAACCGGAGGCGTTCACATGGCAGTGAAGGACTACCCCGCAGAACCGTGGGACCTGCACGGTCACGCGTTCGTCGGTGTGTGGCTGCTCCCGAAGGGTGTCGCTCCCCCACCCCACCACGCCGGCACACCGCGGATTCGGGTGCTCGGCCGCACGATCGTGGCTGCCGCGTTCTTCCGCTACGACGAACCCAGTCCACTGACGTACGACGAGATCATGGCGACCCAGCTGGTTCGCCAGGGTCTGCGGCCGCGCATCTCGATCACCCACATCTGGGTCGATTCGGTCCAGTCCATGCACGGTGGCCGGGACCTGTGGGCGATCCCGAAACAGATGAACACGTTCGTGCGGACCACCGACGCGTCGTACGAGACCGTCGGCCTCGGCCGATTGCTGGTGCGTCGAATCCGGATGCTGCCGTTCGGCCTTCCGACGGGCTTCAAGCTGGCCCAGGACCGCGACGGCGCGGCGGTGGTGTCGCCGGTGACCGGCAAGGTCCGGCTCGGTCTGGCCAAGGGTCGCTGGGAGTTC
>DATMSF010000384.1:0-3709 GCA_035565535.1 Aeromicrobium sp. | reverse complement strand
CCGGTCGCGGCGATGGCCGGCAGCAGCTTGACGGCCATCTCCTCGGGGTGCAGGCCGACGCCTTCCTTGCCCGGCACGACCACGGGTTTGCCGTTGCGCAGCTCGACGGTTGCGTCGACGGCCTTCTTGCCGATCCCCGTGGTGGAGTCCAGCAGCGGTTCGGCCAGCGCCTTCGGGTCGATGTACGGCTTGAGCTCGGAGCCTTCGACACGGATCACGAGGGCGGGCGTGTAGGCCGTGACCGGCAGGTCGATCGACTTCTCACCCACGTGGATCGAGACGGGCCCGCTGATGACGGTCTTGGCGATGCCGTTCATGGCGGCTTCTAGCCCAGCTGCGTCGACCGCCGGTTTGACGGTCTTCATCACCACGTCGTCGGTGTCGGAGTCGCCGACGAACAGGTGCTTGATGAGGTCGATCGTGGCGCTCTTGTCGACGACACGTCCGTCCGCGGGTTGTCGTGCCTCGGGCTTCCCGTCGGGGAAGCTGATCTGCGGCTGGACCACCGGCTGGTCGATCGTCTCGCCGATCGCGCCGATGAACTCGGCGACCTTGGTGTCGTCGACGTCGACGACGGCGTCGTGATCGTGGGTGCCGAAGAACAACGCCGCCATGTCCCGTGGGTCCCAGCTGGACTCCCCGCCGGCCGCGCGCACCGATTCCTCGACGTCGAGCGCGAGACCCAGGTCGTCAGGTGCGGTGGTGAACTGGCTCTCCTCGTGCGTGAGCGCGATCTGGGCTCGGGTGTGCGGCGTCAGCTCGCTCGTCAGCAGCGCTCGCGCGTCGGCCGGTGACTTCCCGGACACGTCGACGCCGGCGATCGTGGTGTTGGCCGGCATCCGCATGCCGGTCAGGAAGTAGCCGCCGACGTACGCCGCTGCCAGCACCAGGACGGTTCCGATCAGGATGCGACGCAGGCGGTGGGACCGCGGTGGTTCGCCGTCACCTGCGCCGTCGGCATCGAGGGGCTCGAAGCCCAGGTCGACCGACGTCGAGCTCATCGGATCGGGTCCTGGGTGCGCAGGCGCGAACAGCTCGTCGTAGGAGGAGATCGGCGGTTGCAAGGTGGTGACCGGCTCGGTCTGGGGTGGGCCGTACACCTCGGTCGCCGGTGCGGACTCGGCTTCGGACTCGACTTCAGGCTCCGCCTCGGGCTCGGACGAATCGGGCTCGGGTCCGACGGGCTCCGACTCGGACTCCGTGGTCGGTTCGGCCTCGACCTTCGACTCCGGCTCTGGCTCGGGTTCTGGGTCGGGCTCCGGCTCCGGCTCGGGTTCCGGCTCCGGCTCGGGTTCCGTCTCGGGCTCAGACTCCGGTTCGAGTTCAGGCTCGGGTTCGGGTTCGTCCGTCACCCCGAACGTGGCGCTCTCACGACGCGGTGGGGTGGAGATCGCCGCCGCGACGGCCGCGAACAGATCGTCTTCGTCGGCTGCTCCACCCGGTTCGGTGTCGGCGTCCTCCGGCCGGTCGTCCTCGGCGGGCGTCTGGTCTTCCGGGCGCGTCATGCGTCCCCCTCGTACACGGTCTTCTCCGACTCATCCAACCGCACCATCGTCCCGTAGTGCGAGCGGTAGTACAGCAACGGATCGTCAAGCGTGTCCCGCACGGCGGCGTCGATGACCGCGCCGACCAGAATTGTGTGGTCGCCCCCGTCGTGGGCTGCGACCGTCGTGCACTCCAACCACGCCAACGCGTCGTCGAGCAATGCCACCCCGCTCGAGCCGCGATGGTGAGCGATGTCGTCGAGCTGGCCCTCCAACGGTCGGCCGCGGTGGGCGAACCAGGCCGAGGCGCGCATGCCTTCCTCCGAGAGGATCGACACCCCCCACGTCCGCGATCGCAGGACGGCGTCGTGGAAGCGGCTGGTGCGGTGCGAGCAGACCAGGACCTGCGGCGGCTCGAGCGAGACCGACGTGAACGCGCTGGCCGTCATCAGGTGGTCGACGCCGTCGTCGACCGTGGCGACGACGGTGACCCCACTGGCGAACCGTGACAACGCGTCTCGGAAAGCGCGTTGGTCGACCTGTGACGTCACGACCCAACCTTAGAGGAGCGCACCACCTCCCACCCGATGAGGCCGAGGGACCCCAGCATGAACGTCCACCCCACCCAGTCGGTGGCCACGAGGTAGGAATCCCCACCGACGAGCCGCTCGATCATCAAGATCGCGACCCAGCCCAGGGCGAACCAGGCCGCGCCGACTCGCTGCAGGCCCGACGACGCCCGGGCGACCACGACGGTCACGGCCAGGACCACGATCAGGCCCCACGGCCAGGTCAGGCCCCCGGCGAAGACGGACTGACGGTGGACCAGCATGCCGAGCACGCCGACCCACGCTCCCAGCAGGAGTAGACCGAGCCGCACCACGTCAGATGCCGGCGAACAGGTCGTGCTCGAGGCCGTCGTCGCCCACGGGTCCGCGGGCGCCGCGAGCGAGGCGGTAGTGCTCGGTGGCCCACACCTGGTTGCCCAGGTTGTTCGACAGCGCGAAGAACGGCCCGTCGACGGTGATCTGGGTGGCGTGGGCGCGCATCGCCGCCATCTTGGCGTCGGCGAAGTCGGGGGCGTCGATGACGGCGTCGAGCTCGTCGTCCGGCGACCCCCAGGCGAGGTCGTCGGGGTCCATGCCCTCGAAGGCCGTCTCGTCGCCGGCCGCACGCAGGGCGCGGATGCCCTCGGCCATCTGGTTGCGCGACATGGCCGTCCAGTAGACCTTCGCGACGGCCCACGGCTCTCCCAGGTCCGGCCGGTACGAGCGGACCTCGGCCAGCGCGACCGCGTACGTCGCCACGCGGTGGGCCTGGATGTGGTCGGGGTGTCCGTAGCCGCCGATCTGGTCGTACGTCACGAGCACCTGCGGGCGCACCTCGCGGATGATCTCGACCAGCAGATCGGCCGCCTCGGTCAAGTCGGCGTGCCAGAACGTGTCGGGGCGGGTCTCGTCCGCGACCGTCGCGCGGCCGTCCTGACCCCACTTCATCCCGGAGTCGCGGAAGTGACCGACACCGCCGAGGAACCGATGGTCGGTGACGCCGAGGGCCGCCATGGCATCGGCCAGCTCGCCGACCCGGTGCGAGCCCAGCGCGTCGTCCTGCTGGGCCGCCAGGTGGGCCAGCTCGGGCACCAGGACCTCGCCTTCTTCACCGGCGGTGCAGGTCACGAGCGTGACGCCGACACCCTCGGCCGCGTACTTGGCCATCGTGGCGCCGTTGTTGATCGACTCGTCGTCAGGGTGCGCGTGGACCAACAGCAGTCGGCGATCTGGCAGTGCCGGAGGGCTGGAGTCCCGCAGTGTCATGTCGCCAGCCTACTGATGGGGTGATTTGATCGACCCATGTCCGACTCGTCCGTCTCGTACCCGCGCCTGGCCGCCCGCACCCTGCGCTTCACGCTCGGCGTCCCTCGCAACATCACCGTGTCACCCGACGGCAGGACCGTCCGATTCGTGCGCACCCCCGACGGCGTGACGCGGACGGGGCAGCTGTGGGAGCTGGACGTCGAGACTGGCACCGAGTCGCTGCTGGTCGACCCTGCCGCCTTGCTCGACGGCAGCGAGGAGCTGTCGGCCGAGGAGCAGGCCCGCCGGGAGCGGTTGCGCGAGTCGGCCGCCGGCATCGTGGGCTACGACGCCGACCCGACCGGCCGGTGGGCGTGCTTCGCCCTGTCGGGCCGACTCTGGGCCACCCACCTCGGTGTCCGGTCCACCCGC
>DATMSF010000383.1:0-8346 GCA_035565535.1 Aeromicrobium sp. | reverse complement strand
CGGCTGGATCCAGTCGCTGGCCGAGCGCACTGCGTCCTCTGGCATCCGGGCGAATGTCATCGCGCCGGGGTTCATGGAGACCGAGATGGTCAAGACCATCCCGCTGGCCATCCGCGAGGCGGGGCGGCGGATGAACTCGATGTCGCAAGGCGGCCAGCCGGTCGACGTGGCCGAGGCGATCGCGTGGCTGGCGAACCCGGCCTCGGCGGCCGTCAGCGGCAACGTCGTGGGCGTCAACGGACAGATGCTGCTGGGTGCGAGCTGACATGACCGAGACACGCTCGTTCGAGAAGGCACCTGCGACGCTGCCGCTGATGCTCAAGGCGGCGCTGCCGGCCCTGCCCGTGATCGGCGGGCTCCCCGGCATCAAGCACCGTTCGGGCGAGGCTCCTGACCTGGTGCTGACCCGGTCCGGCGTCGAGACCGATCCCAAGCACCTGGCGACCTACCGCGAGATCTGCGGCTTCCCGCACACCGAGCACGTGCCGGCCACGTACCCGCACATGGCGGCGTTCGGCCTGCACATGGCGTTGATGACCGACACCGCCTTCCCGTTCGCGCCGATGGGGCTGGTGCACCTGCGCAACTCGATCACGCAGTACCGGCCCATCGACACCGACGACATCATCGACGTGACGGTCCGGGCGGCGGACCTGCGCCCCCACCCCAAGGGTCGACTGATCGACGTCTTCACCGAGGTCAAGGTCGACGGTGACGTCGCATGGACCGAGACCATGACGTTGTTCTCGCGAGGCAAGGGTGGCGGGCCCGAGCAGACGGCGGCACCGCTGGAGCGGGTGGAGGCCCCCAAGGGGGTCGTCCACTGGAAGCTCGACGGTGGACTCGGACGTCGGTACGGCGCCGTCTCCGGCGACCGCAACCCAATCCACCTCTACCCGATCACGGCCAAGGCGTTCGGCTTCCCCAGCAACATCGCCCACGGCATGTGGACCAAGGCCCGCTGCCTGGCGGCGCTCGAGAACAAGCTGCCGGACGCGTTCACGGTCGACGTGGAGTTCCGCAAGCCGATCCTGCTGCCCAGCACCGTGGTGTTCGGCTCACGCACGTCCGGCGAGAGCATCACGTTCGGCGTCACCGGCGCGAAGAAGCCCTCGACCCACCTGGTCGGTCGGGTCACCGCACTGTGAACACGCGACCACCGGCAGTAACAGTGCGCCGGTGGGCTCGTTGTTCCTGACAGGATTCAACAGGGAGATCAGCGCATGCGTCGAGTCGTCGCACCCGTAGTCCTGGCTGTCGCGGCGGCGGTGTGCGGTATCACCGTGCCGGTGCACGCTGCCGTGTTGCCGACTGCCGAGACGGACACGTGGACGCCACGTGCCGAGGAGTATCCCTCGACGGTCACGCAGACCGACCTGGAGATCCCGATGTCGGACGGCACCGTCCTGCGAGGCGACCTGCAGCGTCCGGTCGACGCCGCGGGCCACACGGTGACCCAGCCACTGCCGACGATCGTGACCATCACGGCCTACAACAAGTCGGTCCAGGGCTCGGCCGGCGGACTGGCCGGAGGCGACCCGGCCTACCTGGTCAAGCGCGGATACCTGCACCTGACCGTCGACGCCCGCGGCACCGGCAGCTCCGAAGGCGTCTGGTGCGCCTTCTGCGCCCGTGAGGCCCAGGACTTCGGCGAGGTCATGCAGTGGGTCCACGAACAGCCGTGGACCAACGGCGACACCGCCATGATGGGCCCGTCTTACATGGGTATCTCGCAGATGTTCGCCGCGTCGGCTCGACCCGACGGGCTCAAGGCGATCTTCCCGCAGGTCCCGGGCGCCGACGTCTACCGCGACATCGTCGCCTCGGGAGGTGTGCTCGACGTGGGCTTCATCCCGCTGTGGCTGGGGCTGGTCAACGCCACCGCGCTGGTGCCGCCTGCGTACACGGCCCAGAACCCGATGGGCTCGATCGGCGAGCTGCTGACCCAGCTGATCGGCAACGGAGCGTTCAGCAGCCAGCTGATGCTGGCCGCGCTGTTCGGCGGGGAACCGGCCTACGACGGCGAGTTCTACACCCAGCGGTCCCCCATCTACTCGATCGACCAGGTCGACGTCCCGACGTTCTTCATCAGCGGCGAGTACGACCTGTTCCAGCGCGGCACTCCCCTGCTGTACGAGAACCTCCAGCAGCGCGGCGTGCCGACCAAGATGATCATCGGGCCGTGGGACCACCTGCAGGGTTCCGGTGGCACCGGCGTCGAGGACGCCGGTTACGGCAGCCTGGCCGAGCTGCAGCTGCGCTGGTTCGACGCCTACGTCAAGGGGCTGCCGGGGCAGGACCTGGACCGGATCGCCGGTCTGAGCTACTACGAGCAGGGCAGCGGTGCCTGGGTGCGCGGCGAGGAGTGGATGCCGGACTCGCTGCAGGCGGCCACTTACCTGCTCGACGGCTCAGCGGTCGCACTGGTCTCCCCCGGCGGCCTGACCACCTCGACGCCGACCAGCGGCGAGACCATCGTGCCCGCTCTGCCCACGCAGGGCCTGTGCACCCGCTCGACCAACCAGTGGACCGCGGGCATCCTGACGATGGTCCTGCCGAGCCTCCCGTGTTTCTCCGACAACCAGCTCAACGATGCGATGGGACCGGTCTTCCAGACCGAGCCGCTGACCGAGGACCTGGTGATCCACGGGCCGGCGAACGTGCGTCTCTACACCTCGACGCCGGCCGGCAACGGTGTCTACTCGGTCAGCTTGTCCGACGTCGCGCCCGACGGGACCGTCTCGCGGTTGACCGGTGGCTGGCAGCTGGTGTCCGCGCGCGCCCTCGACGAGTCGCGGTCGCGCTACCTGGACGGCACGCTGGTGCAGGCCTACCACCCGTTCACCAAGGACTCGCAAGCCACGATTCCCAGCGGTGCGGTCGAACCGGTCGACGTGGAGATCTTCCCCACGCGTGCCCGGATTCGCGAGGGTCATCGGCTCCGCGTCTCGGTGCAGGCCTTCGACCTGCCGCACGCCCTGCCGATCATCGGGGACCTGCCCAGCGCGCTGGTTCCGCTGACGGTCCACAGCGGCGCGCAGTATCCGTCCTCGGTGTCCTTCGGCACGCCGTCGGCCCCGACGGTCGGCGGTCTAGTCAGTGACGACGACCCTGATCCGTCCTCCCCCGACACGCCGAGCGACGGCGGCGATACCGACGGCGACGCCGCAGGTGGCCCGGACGGCGATGCCGATCCGGCCGGGGCCGGCGGCAGTGATGACGTCGTTCCGGCATCATCGGCCGTCACGGCGGCGATGAGTGCGGCCACGCTGACGTCGAACCGTGACCTGTTGCCGAGCACCGGCGCACAGACGTACACCTGGATGCTGTTGCTCGCCTGGGCCGCGCTGGCCGGCGGCAGCACGGTGGCGCTGAGAGCCCGTCAGCTGTGATGATCGGCGGTCCGGCGGATCAGACCCTCCTGCGCGACGCTCGCGACGAGCGTGCCGTCCTGGGTGAACACGCGGGCGGTGCTCAGGCCCCGGGCCCCTGAGGCCGACGGCGAGGTCTGGTCGTAGAGCAGCCACTGATCGGCCTGGATCGGTCGATGGAACCAGATCACGTGGTCGAGGGAGGCCGGTTGCACGTCCGGCGACCCGATGTACACCCCGTGCGGCACCAGGCTCGCGCCCAGCAGGCTCAGGTCGCTGATGTAGGTGAACGCGGCGTTGTGGATCCGGCGCGACTCGGGCAGTTGGCCGTTCCCGCGGAACCAGATGCGCTGGACGGCGGGCTCGAGCTGTCGATGCGGGTCGTCGGCGACACGGTTGTCGCCGACGTACCGCATGTCGAACGAGGACCACTCGCGCTTGAAATGCTCGGCAGCGCCGGGGCCGCGCTGGCCGATGATGTCGCCGAGCGGGATGCAGTCGTCCGGTGCCGGCACGTCCGGCATCGCGTCCTGGTGGGCGAACCCGGGTTCGTCGATCTGGAACGAGGCCGTCATGTAGAAGATGATCTCGCCGTGCTGCCGTGCGGCCACGCGTCGCGTGGTGAACGAGCGACCGTCGCGCACGCGTTCGACGTCGTACACGATCGGGATGCTCGGGTCACCGCCCAGGATGAAGTAGGCGTGCAGCGAGTGCACGAAACGATCGTCGGGCACCGTCTGCTGGGCGGCCATGAGGGCCTGGGCCGCAACTTGCCCCCCGAAGACCCGCAGGACCTGGGAATTCTCCGGCTGTGAGCCGCGGAACAGGTTCTCTTCGAGCTTCTCCAGCTCGAGCAGGCCGACGACTTCCTCCAGTGATGCGGGCACGCTCCAAGACTAGCGATCGCCCGCCCGCAGGATCAGGACTGGTCGTCCTTGCGCTGCTTGGCCAGGAACTGCTCGAACTGGTCGGCGAGCTCCTCACCGCTGGGCAGCTCTTCGTCGTGGGCCAGCAACGACTGCGCGGCACCGCGGGCGAAGGCGTCGTACTGCTGCTCCAGTCCGTGCAGCACCTCTGCACCGCCCTGGTCGATGATCTGGGCCTCGATCTGGGCGCGCGTCTCCTCCTGACGCGCCTGCAGCTGCGTGGTGTCCAGGTGCAGACCGGTGCGATCGGCGATCGCCTCGAGCAGAGCGAGCGCGGCGTCCGGGAACTCGAACTGCGCGAGGTAGTGCGGCACGTGGACCACGTAGCCGCCCGCGTCACGGCCCATCTCACCGAGCCGGAACTCCAACATGGCCTGGGCGGACGCCGGAACCGTCACGTCGGCCGTCCACAGGTTCTGACGGTCCACCAACTCGGGCCGGGTGCCGTGCGCCGTGATCATCACCGGTCGTGTGTGCGGCACGCCCATCGGCACCGCACCCAGGCCGAGCACGAGCCCGACGCCCAGCACGTCGAGCTGCTCGACGGTCTCGCGCACGAAGCGTTCCCAGAGGAAGTCCGGTTCGGGCCCCGAGAGCAGGAAGAACTCCGTGCCGTTGAGGTCGATCTCACGAGTGATGACCAGGCGCGGTGTGTCGTAGTCCTGGTAACGGTTGTCGCGGAAGGCCAGTGTGGGGCGCCGGGCGCGGTAGTCGAACATGGCGTCGATGTCGTACTCGTGGACGACGTCGCCGCCCGATCGCAGCTGATCGGCGGCCAGGCTGGTGGCCGAGCCGGCTCCCAGGAAGCCGTCGAGGGCGTGAATCAGCACGGGCCGACTGCCGGACCGAGACTCCTCGGGCCGGGGTTCGGGTCTGCGGGCTGAGCCGCGAGTGGGCCAGATCATCGCCAGTTCCAACGTCGCACGGTACTTGCCTATTCCAGTCCCAGTGCCGCCGTTGTGGAGGCGGCGATCGCATCAGGGGTCAGTCCGAGGCGTTCCAAGATCACTGGACGCTTCGCGTGGGACAAGAACTCTTGGGTGACGCCGTGCACCGACACCGGCACGTGGAGCCCGGCGTCGCGGACCGCGGCGGTGACGGCCGAGCCGACTCCGCCGTGGACTCCGTTGTCCTCGATCGTGACGACGAGCCGGTGACGCGCCGCCAGGTCGCAGATCGCCGGGTCGAGCGGTTTGACCCAGCGCGGATCGACCACGGTGACGCCCAAGCCACGTTCGCGAAGTCGAGCGGCCGTCTGCTCACCGAGGTGCCCGAAGGCACCGACGGCCACGATCAGCACGTCGGTCGCGTCGTCGCGCGACAGCACGTCGAGGCTGCCGATCCGCTCGACGGCGGGCAGATCGGGGCAGACCGCCCCCTTGGAGAACCGGACGACCGACGGGGCGTCGTCGATCTGGACCGCCTCGCGCAGCAGCTCGCGCAGCTGGGCTCCGTCACGCGGCGCGGCCAGGTGCAGCCCCGGCACCAGCTGCAGCAGCGACAGGTCCCACATGCCGTTGTGGCTGGCGCCGTCGTCGCCGGTGACGCCTGCACGGTCCAGCACGAAGGTGACGCCGCACCGATGGAGGGCGACATCGAGCAGCACCTGGTCGAAGGCACGGTTCAGGAAGGTCGCGTACACCGCGACGACGGGATGCAGTCCGGCCATGGCCATGCCGGCTGCACTGGTGACGGCGTGCTGCTCGGCGATGCCGACGTCGAAGACCCGGTCGGGGAACTTGTCGGCGAACGCGTCCAGGCCCACCGGGTAGAGCATCGCAGCGGTGATGCCCACGACGTCGGGCCGCTCGTCGGCGATCCGGACGATCTCGTCGCGGAACACCGACGTCCACCCGGCGGGCGCCGTGCTGAGCGCGTCGCCGGTCTCGGGGTCGAACGGCACCGACTGGTGCATCTGGTCGTTCTCGTTGTGCACCGCGATGTCGTAGCCCTGGCCCTTGGTGGTCAGCACGTGGACCAGGACGGGGCCGGCGAACTTCTTGGCCTGCGTCAGAGCATGCTCGAGGGCGTCGCGATCGTGTCCGTCCACCGGACCGATGTACTTCAGTCCGAGGTCCTCGAACATGCCCTGAGGCGCGAAGACGTCCTTGAGGCCCTTCTTGACCGCGTGCAGCGCGTCGTAGGTCGCAGGACCGACGCGTCCGCCGCGGTTGAGGCGTTCCTTGATCGCGTTCAGGACCGGTTCGTACTTCGGGCTGGTGCGGATCTCGGTGAGCCGGTTGGCCAGGCCGCCCACCGTCGGCGTGTAGGACCGTCCGTTGTCGTTGACGACGACGATCAACCGTCGTCCATCGTCTGCGGCGATGTTGTTGATGGCCTCCCAGGCCATGCCCCCGGTCAGCGCTCCGTCACCGATGACGGCAACGACGTGGTCGTCCTTGCCCAGGATCTGGTTGGCCTTCGCCATGCCGTCGGCGTACGACAGACTCGTCGAGGCGTGCGAGTTCTCGACCCAGTCGTGCTCTGACTCGGCGCGGCACGGGTACCCCGAGAGCCCGCCCTCGGTGCGCAACGAGGTGAACTGGGCAGCGCGGCCCGTCAACATCTTGTGCACGTAGGCCTGGTGGCCGGTGTCCCAGACGAGCCGGTCGGCGGGCGAGTCGAACACCCGGTGCAAGGCGATGCCGAGCTCGACGACACCGAGGTTCGGACCCAGGTGTCCGCCGTTGGAGGCAACCGCCGCGATCAACGCTTCGCGGATCTGTGTGGCCAACCGGTCCAGCTCCGGACCGGACAACGCCTTGACGTCGGCCGGTCCTGCGATCGTCGCCAGGACGTCGCCGAGGCGGTGCGGAGTTTCGGCCATACCCGTCAGTCTAACGACGTGACCTGATCATTCGCTGAGGTGTTGACCCACGTCCAGATATCGTCCCCGCAGGTGCACCAGCGGCATCCGGTCGAACGCCTCGACGTGCTCGACGGTCGCCTCGACGAGCGCACGCCAGCCGACCTTCCGCGCATCGGGCCCGACGCTGACACCCAGCCAGCCCGCCGCATCGACCAAGGCCGGTCCCCACGCGGTGTCGGTCCACTCACCCAGCCGGAACGGGCCGCCGGGTGAGGGTGCGGTGCCCGCGAACGCATCGGCGAGGAACCGGTGTCGGGCCGCCAGCACGTTGATCACCCACCGTTGCGGCTCCTCGAGCCAGAAGTCGGACTCCGCATCGATCAGGCCGACGACGTGCGGCGGGTCGCCGTCGGCGATCAGCACCGACGACACGGTCAGTCCGCTGCGGGCGCCGCCGGCTCCGACCGCCCACACCGTGACCGGGGCGGCCAGTCGCCCGCGGAGCCGGCGCAGCGGGTCCTTGTCCTCCTCCGGCGTCGCGAACGGATGGTCCGAGTGAATCGTCACGCCGCCAGCGTACGCACGGCCCACCACCACAGGTGGCTGCGTCGATCCGGCCCACCGGGAGTCAGGTCGCACGTCGACGGGTGATGACACGACGGCCCCCGCCGAAGCGGGGGCCGTCGGGATCAGCTGACCGTCAGAGCAGCGAGCGCAGCACGTACTGCATGATGCCGCCGTTGCGGTAGTAGTTCGCCTCGCCGGGGGTGTCGATGCGCACGACTGCGTCGAACTCGACGTCGTCGGCCTTGACGTGCACCGTCTGCGGGGTCGTGCCGTCGTTGAGTGCCGTGATGCCCGTGACCTCGAAGGTCTCCTCGCCGGTCAGGCCGAGCGTCTCGGCGTTCTGCCCCTCGGGGAACTGCAGCGGCAGGACGCCCATGCCGATCAGGTTCGATCGGTGGATGCGCTCGTAGGACTCGGCGATGACGACCTTGATCCCCAGCAGCGCCGTGCCCTTGGCAGCCCAGTCGCGTGACGAGCCCGAGCCGTACTCCTTGCCGGCCAGCACGACCAGCGGGATCCCGGCGGACTGGTAGTTCTGCGCCGCGTCGAACACCGTGGTCACCTCGCCACCGGCGGTGAAGTCGCGCGTGAAGCCGCCCTCGGTGCCCGGCGCGATCTGGTTGCGCAGGCGGATGTTGGCGAACGTGCCGCGGATCATCACCTCATGGTTGCC
>DATMSF010000382.1:0-2447 GCA_035565535.1 Aeromicrobium sp. | reverse complement strand
ATGTCGGCGCCGCCGCTGCCGGCCGACCTCGAAGACCTGCTGCGCCGACTGCGGCTACCACACATCCGCCGTCACGCGCCCGAGATCGTGGCGACCGCGAAGGCGCAACGCTGGGAGCCGGCTGAGGTGCTCAAGGCACTGTTCACCGAAGAGGTCGCAGGCCGCGAGCGTTCCGCACTCGCGACCAGGAGAGCGGCAGCCGGGTTCCCCACCGGGAAGACCTTCGACGCCTGGCAGCCCGAGGCATCGTCGATCCCGGCACCCACCCAGCAGGCCCTACGGACCCTGGAATGGGTCGGTCGCCGGGAGAACCTCGTCGTATGTGGTCCGTCAGGGACCGGGAAGACGTTCCTACTGGAGGCACTCGGACACCAAGCCGTCGAACAGGGCCTGAAGGTCGCCTGGTTCACCCTGGAAGACCTCGGCGTCCTGCTGCGACGCCACCGTGCCGACGACACCGTGTCCAAGGCCATCGCCCGCATCCTGCGCGCCGACCTCGTCATCGTCGACGACATCGGCCTACTCCCGGTCGCGGCCGACGCCGCCGAGGGGCTCTACCGGCTCGTCGACGCCGCCTACGAGAAACGATCTATCGCGATCTCCTCGAACCTGCACCCATCCGGGTTCGACGAACTCATGCCCAAGACCCTGGCCACCGCCACCGTCGACAGGCTGCTCCACCACGCCCACGTCTGCCAGACCAGCGGCGACAGCGTCCGCCTGACCCAGGCACTCGCCGGACGCGGGGTGAGCCCGTTGAACTGACCCGACCAAGCCGGTGGCGGCCCACAGCCCCCCTGGGCAGATCCCATGGCCGCCACCGTTCAGTTCTCGTGACCGCCACCGTTCAGCTTTCAAGACCGCCACTGTTCAGTTTCAGATGGCCCTTGACACGCATCGCGCTCGTGAAAATCAGGTTCAGCACGGTCTTACGCTGCTTGAACCCGGACGGCGCTCCAGTGCCGATCGAGAACAGCACGGCCTCGAGCCGCATCGTGGTCGCCTCGCTCACTCGCAGGGAGCCGGCGAGTTGGCGAATCCGTTCGTACATGCGACGTGAGGACTCGGTTAGGCGAGCACTTGCGTGGTCCGTACGAGCCCAGAGGTCGATCAGCTCGGAGATGGTGGGGTCGTCGTTCAGGGTGTCGCTGGTGCGCTTGGCGTCTCGGTCGACTCGTGCTCTCAGGTCGGCTTCTGCTGCCGCCTTCGTCTTCCCGCGGCCTTGCGGTTTGTACGTGGTGCCGTTCGCTCGACGTACGGTGGCCCGCGCGAGCCAGAAGCCGTCGCCGTCTCGGAAGCGGTGGATGGACCCGATCTCACCGATCTGCTTACGGGGTCGTGCCACGGAGGCTCCTGAATCTCGATGCGGATCGCCACTCTACGATCCTTATCGCGTCGGGTGCGCGTACTCGGCGTTGTCGTCAGATTCCAGGTGGCCGGGCTGACCAAGCTCGTCGGTGCTTCAGTGGCTGACGGCGACAGGTCGGTTTCGTCCGCACCGATGGCATGTCGATGTCAAGCGCTCTGTGAGCGCGAGCAGGTCAGTGCCCGGCGAGAGTCGTCTCCCGACGCGCGATCGTGCGCAGGTGCACCTCGTCGGGACCGTCGAAGATGCGCATGGCCCGGTGCCACCCGTACATGGCGGTGAGTGGTACGTCGTCGCTGACGCCCGCGCCTCCGTGGACCTGGATCGCGCGGTCGATGACCTCGAGAGCGACGCGCGGCACGGAGACCTTCGCCATGGAGACCCAGGGCGCTGCGGCCCGATTCCCTTGTGTGTCGATGACCCTGGCCGTGTACTGGCACAGGAGTCGCGCCTGGTCGATCGAGATGCGTGACTCGGCGATCTGCTGCTGCACCATGCCTTGGTCCGCCAGCGGCTTGCCGAAGGCCACGCGGCTGGTGGACCTCGCGACCATGAGATCCATCGCCCGCTCCGCAGCCCCCAGCGCGCGCATGCAGTGATGGATCCGTCCCGGACCGAGACGTGCCTGGGCCAACGCGAAGCCTGAACCCTCCTCGCCGAGCAGGTGGGTCACCGGAACCCGGACGTCCTCGAATAGAATCTCGCAGTGGCCGTGCTGATCGTGTCGGCCGAAGACGGGGAGGTCGCGCACGATCGTCACCCCGGGCGTGTCCCGGGGGACAAGGACCATCGACTGCTGCCGGTGGCGCGCCTGGGTGGGGTCGGTCTTGCCCATGACGATGAAGACAGCACACCGCGGGTCGGCGGCGCCACTGGTCCACCACTTCCGACCGTTGATGACGTAGTCGCCCCCATCACGCACGATGCTCGTCTCGATGTTCGTGGCGTCCGAGCTGGCCACGTCCTTCTCGGTCATGGCGAAGGCCGAACGGATCGTGCCGTCGAGCAGGGGTTCGAGCCAGCGCTTCTTCTGGTCATCGGTGCCGAAGAGGTGGAGCAGCTCCATGTTGCCGGTGTCCGG
>DATMSF010000381.1:0-2216 GCA_035565535.1 Aeromicrobium sp. | reverse complement strand
GGTGCGAGCGCTCCCACCGGTCGCCGGCCGCGAGGTACGAGGGCTCCCACCGGTCGCCGGCCGCGA
Source organism: Aeromicrobium sp. (assembly GCA_035565535.1). Lineage (GTDB taxonomy): Bacteria > Actinomycetota > Actinomycetes > Propionibacteriales > Nocardioidaceae > Aeromicrobium. The sequence goes on along the minus strand of DATMSF010000381.1, from coordinate 2,150 downwards.
GGTACGAGCGCTCCCACCGGTCGCCGGCCGCGAGGTACGAGGGCTCCCACCGGTCGCCGGCCGCGAGGTACGAGGGCTCCCACCGGTCGCCAGACGCGAGGTACGAGGGCTCCCACCGGTCGCCAGCCGCGAGGTACGAGCGGCGGGTAGGCGCCGGTGAGGTGTGGTGCTCGCGTCGGTCTGGGATCACGGCAGGAGGAACAGCATGAGCGTGTTCGGAACCAACGTGCTGCAGGGCAAGGTCGCCTACGTCGCCGGTGGCACACGTGGTTTCAACCTGGCCATCGCCAAGCGGTTCGCCGAGCACGGGGCCAGCGTGACCGTCATGAGTCGCGACGAGCAGCGGTGTGCCTCGTCGGCGCAGGAGATCGTCGACGCCGGCGGGCGGGCGCTCGGTCTGCCGGCCGATGTGCGCGACTACGACCGCGTCGCCGAGACCATGGCCGAGACCGCCGAGACCTTCGGCGGCCTCGACATCGTGGTGGCCGGTCAGGCCGGCAACTTCTACTCTCCGGCGCTCGGCATGTCCTCGAACGGCTTCAAGTCCGTCATGGACATCGACCTGCTGGGCACGTTCAACCTGTTCCGCGCGAGCTTTGAGCACCTGCGTCGCCCCGGTGCCTCGCTGTTCGCGATCACGGCGCCGGAGGCGGTCAAGCCGCTGCCGTTCCAGAGCCATGTCTGCTCGGCCAAGGCTGGCGTGAACGCGCTGATCAAGAGCCTGGCGATCGAGTGGGGGCCCGGCGGCGTGCGAGTCAACGGGCTGAGCCCGGGTCCGATCGAGAACTCGTGGGGCATGGACAACGTCATCGCCACCAAGCCGGGCATCAAGGACAAGATCACCCAGGGCGTACCGCTGCGGCGTTGGGGCACGCACGACGACATCGCCGACGCCGCGTTGTTCCTGGCCTCGGAGGCCGCCTCGTACATCACCGGCACGATCCTGGACGTCGACGGTGGGGTGACGATCAAGTCGACCGGCCCTGAGGACATGGACGCGATCGATTTCGAGTCCCACCCACGTGTGAAGGGTCCCGGCCGTGGTGACCGTTGACCCCGACCCCGCACTGCACCAGGGCCCGCACTCGGGCCAGATGCTGCTGCACTCACTGCGACGGCACCGCGACGCGGTCGTGATGGAGCTGGGCGACCGCACCATCACCGGCGGCGAGATGGTCGACGAGATGAGTCGGTACCAGCAGGCGTTGGAGGACCTGGGGGCCGGCACCGGATCGGCCGTCGGTCTGCTCGCCGCCAACCGCCCCGAGGTGCTGTTCCTGATCGGGGTGGGTCAGACGCAGGGGTACCGACGCACCGCGCTGCACCCGCTGGGCTCCCTCGACGACCATGCCTACGTCCTGCAGGACGCCGGTGTGACGGTGTTGATCGTCGACGACGTCCCGGCCTTCGTCGAACGAGGCGAGGCGCTGCTCGAGCGCGTCTCGACCTTGACCCGGGTGCTGACGATCAACGAGCTGGCGGCGCGTGCGGCCGACTTCCAGGCGCGGCCCCTCCAGGCGGCGGAGCTGGCGCCGGACCACGTCGTGGGCATCACGTACACGGGCGGCACCACGGGCAAGCCCAAGGGCGTGATCGGCACCGCGTCGAGCATCGCCGCCATGACGCACGTGCAGCTGGCCGAGTGGGAGTGGCCGGAGCGGCCGGTCTTCTTGATCTGCACGCCGTTGTCGCACGCCGGCGCAGCGTTCTTCGCGCCGACGATCGCCAAGGGCGGGCGACTGGTCGTGTTGCCCAAGTTCGATCCTGCCGAGGTGCTGCGGACCATCGAGGAGCAGAAGATCACGGCGACGATGGTCGTGCCCAGCATGCTGTACGCACTGATGGACCATCCCGACTCGCGTACGCGCGATCTGTCGAGCCTGGAGACCGTCTACTACGGTGCGTCGGCGATCAACCCCACGAGGCTGGCCGAGGCGATCGAGCGATTCGGACCGATCTTCGCGCAGTACTTCGGGCAGTCCGAGTGCCCCATGGTGATCTCGTACCTGGCCAAGACCGATCACACGCCCGAACGACTGGCCAGCTGCGGGCGACCGAGTGCGTTCTTGCGCACCGCGCTGCTCGGCGAGGACGGCACGCCCGTGGCGCCGGGCGAACCCGGCGAGATCTGCGTCGCGGGCCCGGTCGTC
>DATMSF010000380.1:0-3079 GCA_035565535.1 Aeromicrobium sp. | reverse complement strand
AGGCCATGAGCATCTTCGAGGCGGCCTTGCCCGATGAGCTGATCGGGCCCTACCGCGAGACGCTGACGCGACTGCAGGACGCCGCTCCCCCGATGCCGGTCGAGACGGTCCACCGCGTGTTGGTCGCCGAGCTGGGCCCGGACTGGCGCACGTTGTTCACCTCGTTCGACGACGCTCCGGCTGCAGCCGCCTCGATCGGGCAGGTGCACCGTGCGGTGTGGTCCGACGGCAGCGACGTGGCCGTCAAGCTGCAGTACCCCGGCGCCGCGAAGGCGCTGAAGTCCGATCTGCGACAGATCGCGCGGCTGTCACGCCTGTTCGCCGTGCTGGCCCCTGGACTCGACGTCAAGCCGCTCGTCGCCGAGCTGCAAGAGCGGGTCGCCGAGGAGCTGGACTACCGGCTCGAGGCCGGCGCGCAGGCGGCGTTCTTCACGGCCTTCGCCGACGATCCGGACATCGTGGTCGCCGAACCGCTGCACCACACCGAGCGTCTGCTGGTCTCACGCTGGATACCCGCCGACCGGTCGTTGGCGTCGATCATCACCGACGGGACGCAGGCAGAACGCGACCACTACGGCGAGCTGTTCGCCCGGTTCCTGTTCGCCGGACCCGAGCGTGCGGGCATGCTGCACGCCGACGTGCACCCGGGCAACTTTCGCATCATGACCGACGGACGTCTCGGGGTCGTCGACTTCGGCGCGGTCGCCCGCCTCCCCGAAGGACTGCCGACCGAGATGGGCGACCTGATCCGGATGGCGGCCGAGGAGGACTACGAGGGCGTCCGCGAGGGGCTGCGTGAGGCCGGATTCCTACTCCCCGGCGTCAAGATCGAGTCCGAAGCGATCGCCCGCTACTTCGGACCGTTCGTCGAGCCGGTCCAGGTCGAGCGGTTCACGTTCAGCCGGGAGTGGCTGCGCGAGCAGATGACGCGGGTCAGTGCACCCACAGCCGACGGCATCGGGCTCGCGATGAAGTTCAACCTCCCGCCTGAGTACATGCTGATCCACCGCGTGTGGATCGGTGGACTCGGCGTGTTGAGCCAGCTCGGCGCGACGGCCCCCTTCCGCGCGATCCTGGAGGAGTCCCTCCCCGGTTTTCACTGACCGCGAGCGCGCTCCGCGCGCGAGACGGTCAGGGACGCCAGCGCACGCCTCGCTACGCTCACGGTCGCTGCGCTCCCTGGCGACCACGGTCCCGGCTCCCTGGCGACCACGGTCCCGGCTCCCTGGCGACCGCGGTTCCGGTTCCCTGGCGACCGCGCTTCCGGCTCCCTGGCGACCGTCAGTGGGAGGTGACGATGTCGAGGACGGCGTCGGCGTACTTCTCGATCTTGGCCGGGCCGATGCCGGGCACGTGCTGCAGTGCGGTGGCGTCGCCGGGCTTCATCTCGGCGATGGACTGCAACGTGGCATCGGTGAACACGACGTAGGCCGGTTTGCCGATCGCCTTGGCTTCTCGGGCGCGCCACTGACGCAAGGCCTCGAACAGGTCCTCGTCGTAGGTCGACGGGCAGTCCGCGCAGCGACCCTTGGGTCGATCGGCGACGGCGAGAATCTGGTTGCAGACCCGACACCTGGCCACGCGCCGCTGCCGCGGTTCACGTTGGGTCCGCCGCGACTCGTGGTTCGCCGGCAGCAGGGCGTCGAGGAAGCGGGTGGGCGGGCGCTGGCCTCGTCCACCGGCCCGTCGCGCGGCGGCCCAGGAGATCATCAGCACCTGCCGTGCCCGGGTGACTGCGACGTAGAACAACCGCCGCTCCTCCTCTATCTGTGCGGGCGTCTGCGCGAACGGGCTCGGCACCGTGCCCTCCTGCATGCCGACGCAGAACACCGCCTCCCACTCCAACCCCTTGGCCGAGTGGATCGTCGCGAGGGTCACGCCGTCGGCCGTCGGTGCGTGCGCCGCCTCGGAACGGCGCTGCAGATCGAGCACCAGCTCGGGCATCCCGGCCTGCGGATCGGCCTCGACCAGATCGCGGGTCATCGCCACGATCGCGCGCAACGACTCCCACCGGTTGCGCGTCTCCCCCGCGCCGGCGGGGGGCGCGTCGCTGTAACCGATGCCGGCCAAGATGTTGCGCACGTGATCGACGAGCCCCTCGTGGGCATCGGCTGCCGTGCTCTGCACGTCGGCCCGCAGCAGGGTGACGGCCTGTCGGACCTCGGCGCGACGGAAGAACCCTTCCCCGCCGCGCAGGGTGTACGGGATGCCGTGCTCGCCGAGCGCTTCCTCGTACGCCTCGGACTGGGCGTTGATGCGGTAGAGGATCGCGATGTCGCGGTAGGCGACACCGCGCCGGTGCAGCAGGGCGATCTCGTTGGCGACCGCCTGGGCCTCGCTGGGCTCGTCGGGGTGTCCGACGTACGTGACGGGGTCGCCGGCCTCGCGTTGCGGCTGCAGCACCACCCCGCCGCCGTTGCGGCGATCGAACACCGCGTTCGCGACCGAGACGATCTGCGGCGTCGACCGGTAGTTGCGCACCAGCTCGATGCGTTCGCCGTCGTCGAACCGTTGCGCGAAGGAGGTCAACAGCGTGGGTGAGGCTCCGGCGAAGGAGTAGATCGTCTGGTACGGGTCGCCCACGACGCAGACGTCCTCGCGGCCACCCAGCCACAGATCGAGCAGCCATGCCTGGAGCGGGTTGACGTCCTGGAACTCGTCGACGACGAACCAGCGGTACTGCCGCCGCACCTCGGCGGCGATGCGGTCGTGGTCGGACAGGATGCTCGCGGTGACGAGCAGGATGTCCTCCATGTCGATGCGTTCGGAGCCCTTGACCTCCTCGTAGGCGCGCAGGACGTCGGCGACCTGGTCGGGTCGCAGGTCGGCGACCTCACGCCGGTGCTCCTGGGCGGCTCGCGGATAGGCGTCGGGGCGCACCGTGCTGACCTTGGCCCACTCCACCTCGGACGCCAGGTCGCGGATCAGCGCCTGGTCGGCGGCGATCCCGACCTGCCTGGCCGCCGCGCCGACCAGACCGAATTTGGACTCCACGATCTGCGGGGACTCGCCCCCCACGGCCTGCGGCCAGAAGTAGCGGGCCTGGCGCAAGGCGGCGGAGTGGAACGTGCGCGCCTGG
>DATMSF010000379.1:0-3473 GCA_035565535.1 Aeromicrobium sp. | reverse complement strand
AGCGAGGCTCCCTCGCCGGAGTCCATCACGCTGAGCTCGAGCAGATCGCCGTTGATGGCCCAGCTGATCTCCATCGTCCCCTCGGGGTCGGGCGAGCCGTGGCTGACGGCGTTCGCGATCATCTCGCTCAACACGATCAAGGCGTCGTCGATGACCCGCGGGGACGCCTGGTGAATCGTCAAGAACCCGGCCAGTCGGGTGCGCGCGATGGCAGGCGTGGACGCTTCGAAGGGCATGTTCAGCACGACATGCGCGTCCATCGCTCACCTCCAAGGGGCGAAACCGGGTGGCCCCCTTGCTGCGCTTTCCACCAGGGATTCGACTCCACGATATCGGCATGCCGAGCCAGATGCGAATGTGACGGCCCTTCGGGGGTCACGTGGGGCGGGCAGAATAGGGGTATGAACGACCTGCCGTCCGTGCCGTCCGTGACCGTTGCCGACCTTTCGGACCCGCTGCCCGACGACCTGGTCGTCGTCGACGTGCGGGAGCCGTTCGAGTGGGAGGCCGGGCACATCGACGGTGCCGTCCACGTGCCGCTGGGCGACCTGAGCCGGCGCGTCGGCGAGCTCGATCCGCAGGCGCGCACCCTTGTGGTCTGCCACCTGGGTGGACGGTCCGCACGGGCTACTGCGTGGTTGTCCGCGCAGGGACACGACGTCACGAACCTGACCGGTGGCATGGACGCCTGGGAGGCTGCGGGACGGCCCGTCGTGAGCTGACCGACCCCCACGACGGATTCGGGGGCGTCACCCCGAAAGGTGACGCCCCCGAATCTGAGGTGAAGCACTTACTTGGCAGCAGCCTTCAGGCGCGAGCCGACGCTGACCTTGACGCCGAAGCCGGCGGGGATGTTGATGGTCTCGCCGGTTGCGGGGTTGCGACCCGTGCGAGCAGCACGCGAGACGCGCTCGACCGACAAGATGCCGGGGATGGCGACCTTCTCGCCCTTGGCGACGGACTCGATCAGCACGTCGCTGAACGCGGACAGGACCTTGTCGGCGTCGGACTTGGTGAGTTCGGACTTCGCGGCCAGCGCGGCCACGAGGTCGTTGCGGGACAGTGCCACAAGATCTCCTAGAAGTGATGGGGTTTTTCGGTTGTGCTGCCAGTGTATGGACCACGCCGACCTCACCGGTGACCGCGGGGGTCCCGCGTGTCGCGATCAGGCTGTCGTGTAAGGGGACGCGGTCACGACCAGACGTCGCGCGGGGGTCGATCGACCAGATCGGCGATCAGGGTCACGTAGTCGATGCGCGGCAGCTCGCTCACCCCGAGCGACGCCAGGTGCGGAGTGGACCACTGGGTGTCGATCAGCCACGGCTCACCGGGTCCGCTCCATCGCCGCACCAGCTCCACGAGCGCGACCTTCGACGCGTCCGTCGCACGGTGGAACATCGACTCGCCGGCGAACAACCCGCCGACCGCGACCCCGTAGAGCCCGCCGACGAGATCAGGCCCGTCCCACACCTCCACCGAGTGCGTCCAGCCCAACCGGTGCAACCGCACGTACGCGTCGCGGATCGAGTCGTCGATCCACGCGCCGGGTCGGGCCCGGTCCGCACACGCATCGATGACGGCCTCGAACGCCGTGTCCGCCGTCACCTGGTACCGGCGCATCGATCTGCGCAGCGACCGGGAGATGCGCAGGTCACCGGGTCGTAGCACGCCCCGGTACATCGGCGACCACCAGCGCAGGAGACCGTCGACCGGCATCGGGAACGCGCCGACCCTGTAGGCGTCCACCAGTGTGCTCGGCTCCAGGTCGGCGCCTGCCGCGACGCAGTCGTCCGGCGGCCAGCCGGCCGGATCGAAGTCCCAGACGCCCCGCGGCAGCGGTCGCGGAGTCATCGGGCCAAGGCCCGCTGCAGGTGGAACAACGGCGCATCCCCCCACTCCGCCCACTCCTCGGCCGAGGCATCGGTCAGGCAGGTCCACCACGTCAAGACCCGGTTGACCGCCTGGGTCAGCTCAGCGGCTCGCCAGTCGTCCGCCAGGTCGGCCGGCGTCAGGTCCCAGGCGTTGGCGTAGGCCGCGAACACCGGGCCCCACGGCACGTCGCTCCTCTCGGTCAGCCAGCCGAACGGCACGCACAAGATCTCCACGGCGTGAGCCCACTGGGAGTCGCCCAGGTCGAACAGGCGAGGACGACCGTCGACGACGAAGACGTTCCACGGATGCAGATCGCCGTGCTGCCACGTCACCGGCAGCACCGAGCGCTCCAGCGTCGCCACGGCACGTTCCAGCGCGCGGCGGCTGTCGTCGACGACGTCCTGCGTGACGGCCAGGAAGGACGGGTGGTCTTCCGGCAGGTCGCTCAACAGTCCGACGAATCGGTCGAATCGGCCGAGGACCGTGCCAGGAGAACAGTCGGGCAGGCCCACGGCCGACACGGTCGGTCCTGCGGTCAGCAATCGTTGCTGCACCCGCGCGGCTTCGGTGACCAGCTCGCACCACTGGTCCAGTCCCGGCTCGGCCTGGTCACCCCACGGTGTGCCGCGATCGACGGTCACCATCAGGCCACGGCCCGGGTCGTGCGCGATCGGGGCGTCGAACGACTCCGGCGCCAGCTCGGACAGCACCACCTGCAGCGCCGGCTCGAACCGCTGTGCCGGACAGTTCGCCTTGAGCCACATCCGCCCCTCGGACGTCTCGAGGCGCAGCTGGGTCGACCACGGTCGGATCCGGGTCTGCTCGAGGCCCGTGATCTCGAGGTCGACCAGCTCGGCTTGCAGCCAGCCGAGCACTTCGTGCCGCCACGCCGGATCCACCACACGAGCGGAGAACGGCCTGGTCATGACCGCCAGACTAGGGCCCCCGACGGCCACCGGCCTACGATGTTCGGCATGGGTGTCACAGGGAAAGTGGCCGGGACGGCCGGCGCCAAGCTCGCACCCAGCTACGGCTCGGGCATCGCGCGCTCGGTCCTGGCACGGGCGATCGACGGCATCGGGCCGCTTCGCTCGGCCGCGGCTGCGGCCAACGATCGCCTGATCGTCCACGGGGGCGACGTGGAGCGGACCATCAGCGCGCTGATCCGGCGGCACGCGACGGCTGCCGGCGCCCAGGGGTTCGTGACGAACCTGGGCGGCCTGGCCACGTACGCGGCGACGATTCCGGCCAACGTCGCGGGCGTCATGCTCGTGCAGTGTCACCTGGTCGCGTCCATCGCTCACCTGCGCGGGTACGACCTGGACGACCCCCGCGTGCGCGACGCGATCCTCGCGTGCTTGCTGGGTGAGGACAACATCAAGGCGTTGGTCAGGAAGAACAAGCTGCCGTCGACCCCCATGGTCATCGCGACGGCACCGGCCCACTCGCCGACGATCGGCGACGTACTGGGGCGCGAAGTCATCACCGAGCTGCTGGCCCGGGCGACCGGCAAGCGCGCGGTGTCGTTCGTCGCCCGCAAGATCCCGGTGCTCGGCGGCGGCATCGCCGCGTCGAACGACGCCCTGGCCACCTGGCAGATC
>DATMSF010000378.1:0-7023 GCA_035565535.1 Aeromicrobium sp. | reverse complement strand
GACTGGGCATCCGGCTCGGGCAGTCGGTCGGCGGTGCCACCGAGCACATGGACGGCTCCTTCCTCACGGCGCCGTTCTACCCGCCGGGCGACCTGATCAAGGGCATCTGCGTCAACGCCGCCGGGGAGCGGTTCGTGGCCGAGGACTCCTACCACGGCCGCACCACCGCCTTCGCGATGGAACAGCCCGACCACCGCGCCTACCTGATCCTCGACTCGGTCCACATGGCCGAACCCGCATACGGCCTGCAGCCGCTGGTCGACGGCTGGGAGACCGTCGCCGAGATGGAACAGGGGCTGGACGTGCCGACCGGATCCCTCCAGCGCACCCTGGACGCCTACAACGCAGCGGCCAGGAACGGTGAGGATCCGCAGTTCCACAAGGCGGCGGAGTTCGTCGAACCACTCGACACTCCGCCCTACGGGGCGTACGACATGACCCCCGGGGCCTGCCTGATCGCGGGGTTCACGTGCGGCGGGTTGAAGGTCGACGTCGACGCGCGCGTCCTCACCGCTACGGGCACTGCAGTCCCGGGCCTCTACGCCGTGGGTGCCTGCGCCTCCAACATCGCCGTCGACGGCATGGGCTACGCGTCGGGCATGCAGCTGGGCGAAGCGTCGTTCTTCGGCCGGCGCGCCGGTGCGGATGCGGCCGCCCGGGCGGCCGGTGCGAACGTAACCCACGTCACACCGGTTCGTTGGAACGAGGAAGCTCGAGCGGGACGGGAGGAGACCTCATGAAAGTGAGTGTCGCCTCGATCGTCCGCGGTCCGGGCCACATCGCGGCGATGGCCTGGGACGTCGTCAAGCTGCTGTTCACGACGCGGTTCCAGTTCCGTGAGTTCATCGAACAGGCCTGGTTCGTCACCAGCGTCACGCTGTTGCCGACGATCCTGGTCTCGATCCCGTTCGGTGCGGTCATCGCGCTGCAGGTCGGCGGTCTGATCAAGCAGTTCGGTGCCCAGTCGTTCACCGGCTCGGCCGCGGTGCTGGCCGTCGTGCGCGAGGCCGGCCCCATCGCGTGTGCGCTGCTGATCGCCGGCGCGGCGGGCTCGGCCATCGCCGCCGACTTCGGAGCCCGCAAGATCCGCGAAGAGCTCGACGCCATGATGGTCCTGGGCATCGACCCCATCCAGCGTCTGGTCGTCCCGCGCGTCCTGGCCTGCATGCTCATCGCGGTGTTCCTCAACGGCATGGTCACGATCGTCGGCGTCGCCGGCGGTTACGTCTTCAACGTGGTCCTGCAGGACGGCACGCCGGGGGCCTACTTGGCATCGTTCACCGCACTGGCGCAGCTGCCCGACATGTACCAAGGCATGGTCAAGGCGTTGGTGTTCGGCTTCATCGCCGCCATCGTGGCCGCCTACAAGGGCATGAACGCCAAGGGCGGTCCGAAGGGCGTCGGCGACGCGGTCAACGAGGCCGTGGTCATCACGTTCACGCTGCTGTTCATCGTCAACTTCTTCATCTCGGCGATCTACATCCAGCTCGTCCCGCCGAAGGGGATGTAGCGCATGGCCTCCTCACGTCTTGCCACAGCAGCGCAGGCGCCGGTCGGCTTGCTCGACACCCTCGGCCGGCAGATGCTGTTCTACATCCGCGTCATCAAGTCGGTGCCGCGCACGGTCACGAACTACTTCAAGGAGATCATCCGGCTGCTCGCCGAGGTGGCCCTGGGTTCGGGCTCGCTGGCCGTCATCGGCGGCACCGTCGGCGTGATCTTCGCGATGTGCTTCTTCACCGGCACCGAAGTCGGCATCCAGGGCTATGCAGCGCTCGACCAGCTCGGCACAGCGGCGTTGACCGGGTTCGTGTCGGCGTACTTCAACACGCGCGAGATCGCCCCGATCGTCGCCGGCATCGCGCTGGCAGCGACCGTGGGCTGCGGGTTCACGGCCCAGCTGGGCGCCATGCGCATCAGTGAGGAGGTCGACGCCCTCGAGGTGATGGCCGTCCCGTCAATGCAGTACCTGGTCACGACCCGCGTCATCGCCGGTCTCATCGCCGTCGTCCCGCTGTACATCGTGGGTCTGCTGTCGTCGTACTTCGCCACCCGACTGACGATCACGCGAATACAGGGCCAGAGCCCGGGAACCTATGACCACTACTTCACGACGTTCCTGCCGCCAGGTGACGTGCTGTGGTCATTCGGGAAGGTGCTGATCTTCTCGGTCGTGGTGATCTTGATCCACTGCTACTACGGCTACCACGCCAGTGGCGGTCCCGCGGGCGTCGGCGTGGCGGTGGGCCTGGCGGTCCGCACGTCGATCGTCGCCGTCAACGTCGTGGACCTGCTGGCCTCGATGGCGATCTGGGGCACCAACGTCACGGTGAGGTTGGCCGGCTGATGGCGCGTACTCCGTTTCTCGAGAAATCCGGGTCGATCCGGGTCCTCGGCGCCGCGTTCGTGGCGCTGATGCTGTTCCTGGTGTGGGTGACCTACGCGTTCTTCGACAAGAAGTTCGTCTCGTCCGAACCGGTCTACATCACGACGCAGAACACCGGCGTGAACCTGCCGCAGAACGCCGATGTCAAGCTGCGCGGCATGATCGTCGGCGAGGTGCGCACGATCGAGCCGCACGGCGACGGCGTGAGACTGACCTTGGCGATGAAGCCCGACCTGCTCGACCAGATCCCGCGCGACGTCACGGCGCAGATCCTGCCCAAGACGTTGTTCGGCGAGAAGTTCGTCTCGCTGATCCCCAAGGAGGATGCGTCCGCGGCGAAGCTGAAGTCCGGCGACACGATCGATCAGGCGAGCGTGCCGATCGAGGTCGAAGAGCTGCTCAACGACGCGTACCCGCTGCTGACAGCGGTCGATCCGGCCAACTTGTCGTACACGCTGACCGCGGTCAGCGATGCGTTGTCGGGCCGTGGCGAGCAGCTGGGTGAGACCTTCGTGTCCTTCAACTCCTACCTGAAGCAGCTCAACCCCGACGTCCCGCAGCTGGTCGACGACCTGACCGCTCTGGGTACAGTCGCCGAGGGCTACGCCGCGGCGATGCCCGATCTGGGACGTCTGCTCGGCAACACCGTCGAGGTCGGTGACACCTTGGTCGAGAAGCAGAAGGACCTCGCATCCTTCCTCGACGCGGGTACCCGGCTGTCGAACACGCTGACCGACTTCACCGCAGCGAACGGTCAGAACTTCATCGACATCGCCAAGGACAGCCGCCCGCTGCTGGAGATGCTGGCCGACTACTCGGTGACGTTCCCGTGCTTCCTGGAAGGCATGGAGCAGATCATCCCGCGTCTGGACAGCGTGTTCCGCGATCAGATGCTGCACATCGACGTCAAGATCCCGCCGCCCACCACGGCCTACGGTGAGGACGAGCCGCTGTCGGGCACCAAGGCCGACTTCGACGCCGCCTCCAGTGGTCCCGCGGCCACCAGCGGACACGACATCCGCGCCGACAACGCCGCGACGCCCACGTGTCTTGACCTGGAGGAGCTGACCGCTGCTGCCAAGGCCGGCGACCAGGACACGATCGAGGCGCTGGTCGGCAAGCCCGGTGTCCCCAGCGACCCGAACTCGCAGTTCACGATCCCTGCTGCGGTCTACCAGCTGGTCAACATCAAGAACAACCACGGCAAGTTCGGCGAGGCCGCCGACTACCAGCGCGTCGCACCGACGTCCGGCGACTACGCGGCGGACGGGTTCTTCTACGGCGCAGCCCTGCAGCGCATCTACGGGGCGCTCAACGACGCCGCCGGCGGATCCGGCCCCGACTTGTCCGCGATGCTGATGGGCTCGGAGGTGGACCGGTAATGGCCAGACGCATCCTGGACGCCGAGTCGTTCTCCTCGATGATCAAGCTGTTGATCTTCCTGTTCTTCACCGGCGCGTGCACGTTCCTGCTGATGCTGATCCTGGGCAACGGGTCGTTCGGCAGCCGCTCGGAGTACAAGGCGGTGTTCGCCGACGCGACCGGCGTCGCCAAGGGTGACGACGTGCGCATCGCGGGTGTCCCGGTCGGCGCCGTCGACAAGGTCGAGGTGTACGACACGAACAAGGCGCTCGTGACGTTCTCGGTGGACCAGGACGTCGATCTGAAGCAGAACACGCTGGCCACCTTGAAGTTCCGCAACCTCGTCGGCCAGCGGTACCTGGCACTGTCCCAGGACGACTCGCTCGGTCCCAACACCGTGATCAAGCCCGGCACCATTCTCGACGAGGACCACACGCAAGAAGCCCTCGACCTCAACGTCCTGCTGAACGGGTTCAAGCCGGTGTTCCAGGCGCTGTCGCCCGATGACGTCAACCAGTTCTCGTTCGAGATCGTCCAGACGTTGCAGGGCGAGTCCGGCAGCGTCGAGCAGCTGCTGGCCCGGACGTCGTCGTTGACCAACACCTTGGCCGACCGTGACCAGCTGATCGGCGACACCATCACGAACTTGTCGTCGGTGCTCGACATGGTCGGCAGTCGTGACGCCGAGCTGTCCGACACGATCGACACCCTGCAGCGGTTCGTGACGGGGTTGAAGGACGACAAGGACGCGATCTTGGACTCGATCGACTCGATCTCGGCGCTCAGCGTCGAGACGTCGGACCTGTTGCGCAAGGGACGCCCGGCACTGTCCGACGACGTCACGGAGCTCAACGCGCTGACGAAGGGCTTGTCGAAGGAGTCCAACCTCAAGCAGATGGACGAGTCGATCAAGATCTTCCAGCACAAGCTGACCAAGTACGGCAACGCGGCATCCAGCGGCGCCGAGTTCAACTTCTACCTGTGCAAGTTGGCCGGTTCCGTCACGATCCCGGGCCTCCCGCAGATCGACCTGGCCAACATCCAGGTCGGCGGAACGAGGTGCAGCCAGTGAAACCGTTCCGCGAGCGCAACCCCGTCATCATCGGCTTCATCGGCCTGGCGATCATCGCGTGCCTGATGGTCGCCTCGTTCCGGGCCGACCGTCTGCCCATCATCGGCAGCGGCGACACGTATCACGCCCAGTTCGAGGAGATCGGCGGGCTGAAGGACACCAGCGAGGTCCGCATCGCAGGCGTCTCGGTGGGCAAGGTCCGCAAGATCGAGCTGCAGGACAACGGCGTGCTCGTGACGTTCAAGCTGGACAAGGGCACCGAGCTGGGCTCGCAGACCACCGCCGACATCCGCGTGCGCACTCTGCTGGGCGCCGAGTTCTTGGCCCTCGACCCGCAAGGCGACGGCCGGATGAAGAAGGGCGACACGATTCCGCTGTCACGGACCGACTCACCGTACGACGTGGTCGAGGCGTTCTCCGAGCTGAGCCGGACGACGTCGCAGATCGACACCGACCAGCTGGCCGCTGCGCTCCAGACCGTCGCCGACATCGCGGCGGAGACGCCCGAGGAGTTCAAGGGCGCGATCGAGGGCGTGTCGAAGCTGTCGCAGACCCTGGCCTCACGCGACGGTGAGATCAACGACCTGCTGGTCAACCTCAAGAAGGTCACGTCGACGATCAACGCGCGCGACGACGAGCTCGTCGCGCTGTTCAAGGACTCCGACGTGCTGTTCAAGGCCATCACCCAACGTCGTGATGCGATCCACGACCTGCTGGTCGCGACGCAGAGCATCTCGACGGAGCTGCGCGGCCTGACCACCGACGTGCGCGCCGACCTCAAGCCGGCCCTGACGCAGCTCGACGTCGTCACCGACATGCTGGTCGACAACCGCGAGGACCTCGACGAGGCGCTCAACCGTTTCCCGTCCTTCGTGCGGGTGTTCGCCAGCGCGCTCGGCACAGGCCCGTGGTTCGACACCTACCTCGGCGGCATCCCGCCGAACCTGGACGGTGGCCAGCTGAAGATTCCCGAGCTTCTCGGATCGGGGGGTTGAGGATCATGAGCCAAGGCACCACGGCGAAGTTCGCCGGAATGACCAAGCTTCTCGCCGGCCTCGTCGCACTGCTGCTGGTCGGAGCGATCCTGCTCGCGATCACGCAGCGCGGCGGGACCAAGCAGCTGACCGCCGACTTCGCGCAGGTCAACTCGCTCTACAAGGGATCGGCAGTCAAGGTTCGTGGGGTGCCGGTCGGCAAGGTCGACAAGCTCGAAGCCAGGGGCGACGTCGTCCGGGTCTCGATGTCGTACGACGCCGACGTCAAGCTGCCCGAGGACGTCAAGGCCGTCGTCGTGTCGCCGTCGATCGTCGGTGACCGGTTCGTCCAGCTGACGCCGTACGAAGGAGGGGCTGTCCTCAAGGACGGCGCCGAGCTTCCCCGCGATCGCACAGCGGTCCCGGTCGAGCTCGACGAGATCTACCAGTCGCTCGACGACTTCGCGAATGCGTTGGGGCCCGAGGGAGCCAACGCCGACGGTGCCCTGTCGCGGCTGATCGACGACACGGCCGGTCAGCTCGACGGCCAGGGCGCTCAGCTGAACCGGACGATCCGTGACTTCGGCAAGCTGTCGACGACGTTGTCGGAGAACTCCGACGAGCTGTTCGGCAGCATGGACGAGGTCAACGACTTCGTCGCGCTGTTGAAGGCCAACGACGCAACGGTCCGCTCGTTCAGCACCAGCACGGCCGAGCTGTCCAAGGTGCTCGACGCCGAGCGCGAGGATCTGGCCGAGGCGCTCAAGCAGCTGAGCCTGGCGCTGGTCGACGTCAACAAGCTGGTCACCGAGAACCGCGACGGACTGCGCCAGAACATCCAGAACATCCGCACCCTCAGCGACGTCCTGGCCGATCACAAGGACGGCCTCGAGGAGATCACGGTGGCTGCACCGGCCGCCCTGGTC
Organism: Aeromicrobium sp.; assembly: GCA_035565535.1. Taxonomy (GTDB): domain Bacteria; phylum Actinomycetota; class Actinomycetes; order Propionibacteriales; family Nocardioidaceae; genus Aeromicrobium. Next base: position 303 of record DATMSF010000378.1, on the reverse strand, counting down.
AACGTGGCACTGTCCTACAACCCGATCACCGGCACGCTCGATTCGCGGACCAACATCAACGAGATCCTTAACAGCACGCTGAACGACCCGGCCGCGCTGTTGTGCAACTTGTTGGGCCAGTCCGGCGCCGACCCGCTGTGCGCTGCACTCGACGGCATCCTGGGCCAGCTCACCGCGAACCTGCCGGACCTGCCGCTGCCGCGTACGGCCGTGGCGCCGCAGACCGACGTCAAGGACCCGGTCGCCGGCTCCCTGACCGACCTGATGGGGGTGAGCTGAGATGCGCACACACCCGATGCGCCG
>DATMSF010000377.1:0-2497 GCA_035565535.1 Aeromicrobium sp. | reverse complement strand
CCCCCTTGCGCTGGGCGAACGCGATGGCACGTCGGCCGAACGGTGCGCCCAGCCGCGCGATGCCCTTGGTTCGCTTCTCCAGTCGCGAGCGGTCGTGGACGGCCATGCTGCTCGTCCGGATACCTCCCAGGTACCGCGCCGTCAATGTCTTGGCGGCGAAGCCGTAGGGAATGGTCACCTCGCGGACGTCGTGTCCGAGCGCTTCGAGTCGCTCAGCCGTTGCCTGCACTGCCGCGCGCACCCGTGGGTCGATCGGCAACGGCCTCGTCGCGGCCGATCCACTGAATGACAGGCCGATGCGCAACGGCTCGGGAGCCCGGGCGGCTGCCTCGACGAACGAGTCGGGGAACGACCCGATCGTGTCCAGGAACAGAGCGGTGTCGGCCAGGCGAGGGGTGATGCAGCCCTGCGTGGACAACCCGTGCCATCCCCCGCTGCTGGGCATGTGACCGTTGGTGGGCTTGAACCCGACCGCGCCGCAGCAAGCCGCAGGAATGCGGATCGACCCCGCGCCGTCCGAGGCCGACGCGATACCGATGGCGCCGGCACCCACGAGGGCACCGGATCCACCCGAGGACCCGCCGGGTGTGTGGTCCAGATGGTGCGGGTTGCGGGTCGGGCCGGTGGCAGCAGGTTCGGTGAACCCGGTGATCGCCAGCTCCGGCAGCGCCGACTTGGCGACGATCACCATGCCGGCGTCGCGCACCGCCCGGACGTAGTCGCTGTCGGTCTCGGCCGGCCGGATCATCGATCGACTGCCCCACCCCGTGACGTGCCCCGCGATGTCGAGGTCGTCCTTGATGGCGATCGGCACGCCGGTCAACGGTCCGGCGTCACCGGCTGCACGCCGCGCGTCGGCTTCATCGGCCGCCCGAAGTGCGTCATCGCGAAAGATCGCGACGGTCGCGTTCAATCGCTGGTGCGCCTCCTCGACGGCATCCAGAGTCGCGGCGGTCAGGTCGCGAGACGACACCGCGCCGGAAGCGAGCAGCTCGGCTTGAGCTGACGCTCCCGACGCGATGATCGAGCGCAGGTCGTCGGTCATGACCCGCAGGTTACTCGGTGTCGGTCACTGGCAGGCTGCGGCGAGCTCCTGGATCGTGGCGGGATCGGTCAGCTCCGAGACGGCCAGGTCGTCCGCGATCGCCTTGTCGGCGATGCAGTTCGCGGTGTCCTCGGGGACACCGGTCGAGGTCATGCCCTCGACGAATCCCTTGCGGACGTTCTCGTCGGAGAGGTCGACATCGTTGTTCTCGAGCAGATCGGTCAGTTCTTCCGGATCCGTCGACTGCGCGCAGCTGGCGCCGGCCTGAGCCGCCATCTCCTGCTGCTCCGTCGCGTCCAGATCGGCGAACTTGTCGAAGTCGCCGGCGTTCTTCTTGATCTCGTCCATGACGCAGTTGGTCAGGTCGTCGCTGAACCCGAACTCCTTCAACTGGTCGCGAGCATCCGCTTCCGGATCGCCCCCACAGGCGGCCAGGACCGCCATCATCAACACAGCGGTCAACGTCTTCGTGATTTTCCCCATGGGCAGAACGCTAGCAACACCGAGCGACGAACAAGTAATCTCGACATCAAGATTCTTGATCGGTGAGGTGAAGGCGTGGAAGACGAGGTCGACCGACTGATCGCCGCCTGGCGCCGTGAACGGCCCGATCTGGACGTCTCGCCGATGGACGTGCTGAGCCGCATCTCGCGCCTGGCCACCCACCTCGATCGCGCCCGCAAACGAGCGTTCGCAGCGCACGACCTGGAGTCGTCGGAGTTCGACGTGTTGTCTGCCCTGCGCCGAGCCGGCCACCCGTACCGGCTCTCCCCCGGCCAGCTGGTCCAGGAGACCCTCGTCACGAGCGGCACCATGACGCATCGCGTCGACCGGTTGGTCGCCAAGGAGCTGGTCGACCGGACTCCGGACCCCGATGATCGCCGCGGAGTGCACGTCCAGCTGACGGCCAAGGGGCGCGACGCCGTCGACGGCGCGCTGGAGGCGTTGCTCGACAGCGAACGAGAGCTCCTGGCCGGCCTCGGCGCGAAGGACCGCACGCTGGTCGCCAACGCGCTGCGCACCCTGTCCCTGCCGTTCGACAGCTGATGGCACACCTGCTCGGCGCCGAACAGGTCGCCTTGGAGTTCCCCACCAAGAAGGTGTTCGACTCGGTCACGATCGGCATCGACGAGGGCGATCGCATCGGCATCGTCGGCCGCAACGGCGACGGCAAGTCAACCCTGATGTCGCTGCTCGCAGGTCGTTCGGAGCCCGACAGTGGTCGTGTGACGGTGCGCGGCGGCGTCCGCATCGGGATGCTGGATCAGCGCGACGCGCTCGACCCGACCATGTCCGTGCGCGAGGCCGTCGTCGGCGACGGGCCCGATCACACCTGGGCCTCCGACCCACGCATCCGCGACGTCATCGGCGGACTCCTCGGCGACCTGGACTGGACGGCCACGACAGCGACGCTCAGCGGTGGACAACGACGCCGCGCAGCCCTGGCGGCGC
>DATMSF010000376.1:0-4927 GCA_035565535.1 Aeromicrobium sp. | reverse complement strand
GCGTTGGTCGACGTCGAGCCAGGAGCGCGTGAGGCCCTGTACGAGCTGGAGCGTCAGGTCCGCGACGACGATGCCTTTGCAGCACTCGCGGTTGGCTTGCAGTTGGTCGGACGCCTAGACTGACCCTGAGAGATCCGATTTCCAGGAGGGAGGCGCCCCGTGCCACTGTCGGACGAAGAAGCCCGCATGCTCGCCCAGCTCGAGCAATCGCTCGCAGCAGAGGATCCGGAGTTCGCCTCCACGCTGCGCGGTTCCAAGGTGCTCGCGCGCAGTCGCCGGACGGCAGTCCTGGCCGCCCTGGGGTTCATCGTCGGTCTCGGCATCCTGTTCACCGGCGCCGTCACCGCCACGACGTGGGTCGGTGTGGCCGGCTTCGTGACGATGCTCGTCGCGGCGTACGTGTTCGCCACCGCGTGGACCCGCGGACAGGCGGTCCGTCAGGCCGAGTCCGATCCCGGTGGGGCGCCGCGCCCACGTACCAAGCGCAGTGGCACGTCGTTCGTCGACCGCATGGAACAGCGTTGGCAGCGACGCCAGGACAACGACGGGTTCTGACCGTCAGCTCCTCGGTCGCCGCACCGATCCGGGTGCGCTAGCGACTCGCACCACTTTCATCTGACCGCCCTCGGCACAGCCGGGGGCGGTTCTTCGTGTGCCCGGTGGGGCCCGGTCCGCCATGGAGCAGGCGTCCGGGGAGCGCCGTGGCGCAATGACCCACGTCGTGGGGAAAAGGTGATTGACAGTGGGGGAGAGTGGGGTAGAGTGGGGGAAAATGGGGCAGAACAGCCGCGTGGTGGGTGAGTGGGGAGGTGCGGGGTGAATGCGCAACCGACGACGTTCAGCAGCACCTACACACCGCGCCTGGACGACAAGGGCCGACTCACCCTTCCCGCTGCCTGGCGGCACCTGGTCGAGGACGGCATCGTGCTGACCCGCGGTCAGGACCACTGCGTCTTCGGCCTCACGCCGGACTACTACAACTCCCTGGTCGAGAAGGTCCGTCAGCTGCCGTTCACTCACCCAGGAGCTCGCAAGTTCTCCCGCATGTTCTTCTCCGGTGCCGCCCAGGTCGTGCCGGACAAGCAGGGGCGCGTCGCCGTCCCGCAGACACTGCGCGACTGGGGTGGTCTGGACAGGGACTGCGCCGTCGTCGGTGTCATGGACCGGTTCGAGATCTGGAACGCCGAGAAGTGGAACCAGTTCGAGATCGAGGGCGCCGACGACTTCGCCGATGGGGACGTGATGCCGGGCTTCTTCTGACAACCCGCGCCGCGTGATCTGCGGCTGAGTGGTTCTGACATCCCTTCCCCGGTGCCAGACCCCCTCGGAAGCAGATCAGGTGGCACGAGTCACCGGCACACCGACACCGACACCTCGACCACTCTGCCAAATGGGGAGAACCACCATGACGGTCCCGACGCACCCGGTACCTCGTCGGCGCGTGCGCCACGACGTCGCCGACGGCGCAGCCGTCATGGTGTGCTCGCTGCTGTTGTCGATCGGCGCAGCCGCCGTCCTGGCCGCCGCGCTCGCCGTGATCGGGAGGCTGTGGTGAACGCGGCACACATCCCGGTGCTGCTCGACCGCGTACTGGACCTGCTGGAACCCACGGTCCAGACCGACCACCCCGTCATCGTCGACGCGACACTCGGACTGGGTGGTCACACCGAGGCGCTGCTGGAGCGGTTCGACGAGCTCCACGTGATCGGGATCGACCGCGATCCTGCCGCGATCGACCGGGCTCGCGAACGCTTGGCGCGATTCGGCGACCGGGCCGTGCTCGTGCACGCCGTCTACGACGAGATCGCCGACGTCGTGCGCGGCCAAGGGCTCGATGCGGTCAACGGGGTGCTGTTCGACCTCGGCGTCTCGTCGATGCAGCTGGATCTGGCCGAACGCGGGTTCGCCTACAGCCAGGACGCCCCGCTGGACATGCGGATGAACCCCGAGGACGAGCTGACCGCTGCCGACGTGCTCAACACGTACGCACCGGCCGACCTGGTGCGGATCCTGCGCGAGTACGGCGAGGAGAAGTTCGCCGCCAAGATCGTGCACGGTGTGGTCCGGCATCGCGAACGCGAACCGTTCCGCACCAACGCGGCGCTGCTTGACGTGGTCGACCAGGCCATTCCGGCACCGGCTCGCCGCCGAGGTGGCAACCCGGCGAAGCGGACGTTCCAGGCGCTGCGCATCGAGGTCAACGACGAGCTCGGGGCCTACCGGCGAGCGCTGCCGGATGCACTGGACCTGCTCGTCCCCGGCGGGCGCGTCGTGGTGCTGGCCTACCACTCGTTGGAGGACCGCATCACCAAGCGCGCGTTCGCTTCGGTCACGACGAGTCGCGCGCCGCGCGACCTGCCGGTCGTCCCCGTCGAGCTGCAGCCGGCGTTCCGACTCATCACCCGAGGCGCCGAGCAGGCCACCGAGGCCGAGATCGAGCAGAACCGCCGCGCCAAGCCCGTGCGCCTGCGGGCCGTGGAAAGGATCGCGTCATGACGGCCGTGGCCGATCGAGCCAGTCGCTCCAGCGCGGCTGTGCACCAGTGGTCGTCTCGGGCCGCGGTGTCGCTGCGGTCGACCGTCGCGGACCTCGGTCGCGGACGCGTCGACGTCCGCGAAGCCGGCCTGCGGCTGGTCCGCCCGGTCCAGAGCCGGGCCAAGCGCGCGCCGTTCGTCGTCGTGGTGCTGACGGTGCTGGCCGTCGGTCTGGTCGGCCTGATCCTGATCAGCACGATGCTGCAGTCGTTGGCGTTCCAGCAGTCCGCGGCCAACGCCGAGGTCGCCTCGTTGGAGCATCGGCGAGACGAGCTGGCCCGCACGGTCGACCGGCTCTCCAGCCCCGGCTCGATCGCCGACCAGGCCGCACGACTGGGGATGGTGCGCAACCAGAACCCGGCATTCCTGCGGTTGTCCGACGGTGAGGTGCTGGGCAAGGCCGTTCCGGCGATCCGAGGCGATCGATGACGGCGGCGCAGCGGCTGCGTCTGGTCCGCCGCCGACTCCGGCTGATGTTGATCGTCGTGCTGGCGATGTTCTGCCTGTTCGCTCTGCGACTGTTCCAGATCCAGGGCATCGACTCGACGGCGTACGCTGCGATGGCGCTGCAGGCCGGAACCGCGAAGAACGAGATCCCGGCGCCGCGCGGCAAGATCCTGGACCGCAACGGTGCCGAGCTGGCCACCAGCATCGACGCCGTCACGTTGACCGCTGATCCCACCTTGACGTCAACCAGCGCTCCGCAGATCGCGCGCGTCCTGATCGAGCACATCGGTGAGAAGTCGGACTACTTCGACCTGATCGATCGGCTGCGTCAACCCAACACCCGGTTCGTGTACCTGAAGAAGCACGTGCCGGCGTGGAAGGCGGCCGCAGCGCTCGAGGAGCTCTCGGAGGCGAAGCTGCCTGGCGTGTTCACGCAGAAGGAAGTCATCCGTTCGTATCCGGGCGGCACGCTGGCGGCCAATCTGATCGGTTTCACCAACGCCGAGAACGTCGGTGTCGTCGGGCTCGAAGCGCAGTACGACGACGTGCTGACCGGGCGCGACGGCAGTCGCACCGACGAGGTGTCGGCCACGGGCCAACGGATCCCGATGAGCAACTCGACGGTGGTCGAGATGCAGCCCGGCAAGGACGTCACCACGACGATCGACCGCGACCTGCAGTGGTACGCCGACAAGCGGCTCGCCGAGGGTGTTCGGGCCTCGAGCGCCGACTGGGGACTGGCCATCACGATGGACGTCAAGACGTGCCAGATCGTGCAGCTGTCGCAGTCGCCGACCTTCGATCCCGACGCCAAGTCCCACATGAGTGCCGACCGCACCGTGGCTCGTTCGCTGCAGACGGTGTACGAGCCGGGGTCGGTCATGAAGACCATCACGATGGCCGCACTGGCCGATCAGGGCAAGATCAAGGCCGACACCCCGATCGTGGTGCCGCCGAGCATGACGATCGACAGGTTCCGGATCGGCGACTACTGGGACCACGGCACGCTGCACCTCACGGCGGCCGGCGTCATCGCCAAGTCCTCCAACCTCGGCACGATCGTGGCGGCCCAGCAGATGAGCGACGCGACGTTCTACCAGTACCTGAGGAAGTTCGGCTTCGGCAGCACGAGCGGAGTGGACCTGCCGGGGGAGTCCGCGGGCATCTTGAAGAAGGCCCAGGACTGGACCAGGGCCAATCACGCGACGATCTCGTTCGGCCAGGGCATCTCGGTCACGGCGATGCAGATGGTGCGCGCCGTCGGAGCCATCGCCAACGGCGGAGTGATGTGCGAGCCGACCGTGGTCAGCAGCATCGAGGGTGATGACGGCAAGCAGCACGCCGTGAAGAACCCGTCGTCCGAACAGGTCGTGTCGAAGGAAGCCGCACGCATCGTCACCCGGATGATGGAGGCGGTCACCGCGGACGACGGCACGGCTCCGGCGGCCCAGATCGACGGCTACCGCGTCGCCGGCAAAACCGGCACCGCCTGGCGCGTCGACCCCGACACGGGGAGGTACGTCAGCGGTCAGAACACGGTGTCGTTCATGGGCTTCGCGCCGGCCGACAACCCGCGATTCCTGACCTACATCGTGCTCGACAAGCCGTACAGCAGTGCGGGCGGCGGCTCGACGGCCGCACCGGTGTTCCAGGACATCATGTCGATGGCGTTGGAACGGTTCGGTGTCGCACCCACGGGCGCCAAGTCGCCCAAGGTCGCTCAGACCTGGTGAACGCTAGTCTCGTGGAGGTGAGCGAGCAGATGCGTGCCCGTCCGGCGACCCCGCCTCGATGGCCACTGGAACGCGTGGCCGCCGAGCTCGGGACCACCGCGACGGAGAGCGTCGACGTCACGGGCATCGCGCTCAACACTGCCGCGGTCGTCCCCGGTGATCTGTACGCAGCGTTGCCGGGGTCCACGACGCATGGCGCCCACTTCGTCGATC
>DATMSF010000375.1:0-3067 GCA_035565535.1 Aeromicrobium sp. | reverse complement strand
CGAGGAACGACTTGCGCGAGATCGCCATCAGCACGGGCCATCCGGTGGCGACCAGCTCGTCGATGCGCCGCAGAATCTCCAACCCGTGCCGGGTGTTCTTGCCGAAGTCGTGGGTGGGATCGATCAGCAGTCCGTGGCGGGGTACGCCGCGGTCGACCAACGACTGTGCGGCGGTCGTGGTGTCGGCGATGACCGAGGCGACCACGTCGTCGTACTCGACTCGGTGGGGCTTGGTGCGCGGTTCGACGCCGCCGGTGTGAGAACAGACGAAGCCGCAGCCCACCTCGGCCACGACGTCCAGCAGCTCTGGATCGTGGCCGGCCCACGTGTCGTTGATCAGGTCCGCCCCCGCAGCGACGGCCCGACGTCCGACGTCGGCGCGCCACGTGTCGATGCTCAGCACGACGTCGTCGAACTGCGACCGCACGACCTCCAGGAACGGGATCGTCCGGTTCAGCTCCTCGGCGACGTCGACCTCGTCACCCGGGCCGGCCTTGACTCCGCCGATGTCGATGATGTCGGCTCCGTCGCCGACCGCCTGTCGCACCGCTTCGAGGGCGACGGCCGGGTCGAAGGTGCGGCCCTTGTCGTAGAAGGAGTCCGGGGTCCGGTTCACGATCGCCATCACGAGCGCCCGGTCGCGAACCACGCGCCGAGTGCCGAACGTCAGGTCGAACGTCATCGACCTTCAGTCGCCCTCGGCCGCGATCTCGGCGGCTTGCGCGTCCTCGGGCGGCGCTTCTGGCCCGACGGCGTCGTCGATCCGCTCGTTGATGTAGCGCAGCACCTCTGCGGCCGTCGCGACGGTGGGCACGGCCAGCAGGGCGCCCATGATGCCGAACAGCGAACCGCCCGCCGTGACGCTCAGCAGGACCACCGCGGGGTGCAGGTTCATGTTCTTGCCCTGCAGCATGGGGGACAGCACGTTGCCCTCCAGCTGCTGGACCGCCACCACGATGACCAGCGCCCAGATGGCGTCGCCGGTGCCGTTGGTGACCAGGGTGACCAGGACCGCGAGCGCGCCGCTGACGAATGCGCCGATGATCGGGATGTAGGCGGCGAAGAACGTCAGCACGGCGAGTGGGATCGCCAGCTCGACACCCAGGATCGCCAGCCCGACCCCGATGATGACGGCATCGATCGTGGCCACCAACGTCTGGGTGCGGATGAAGTTGCCGAGGGTGGCCCACGAGCGGCTCAGCACCTCCGCGACGTGCTCGCCCGCACGACGACCGCCCAGGGCGCGGGCCCACGGGATGAAGCGGTGCCCGTCCTTGAGGAAGAAGAAGGTCAGCATCAGCACGATGACCAGGTTCACCACGACGTTGGTCGCGGCGCCGATCGTGGAGAAGACACCGGAGCTGATGGCGGCGGCGCTCTCCTGGAGCTTGCCCTGGACTGCTTCGATGGCTCGGGCGATCTGGCCGTCGGAGAGGTTGAGCGGCTCGCCGGTGACCCAGTCGCGAATCTTCTGCAGTCCGTCCGAGGCGCCTTGGGCGATCGCGGGTGCCTGTCCGGCGACCTGAGGCGTGAGGATCGCGACGACGCCGACGAGCACACCGATCGCACCCAGCACCACGACAGCGGTCGCAAGTGCCGACGGCACGTTCCGGCGGCGCAGCCACGACGTCGGCGGCTCCAGGACCGACGTGACGATCAGTGCCAGCGCGACCGGCAGCACCACGACCCACAGGTGGCCGATGACCCAGCCCAGCACGAACACGGCGGCAGCCATGGCAACGATGCGCAACGACCAGCGCTGCATGCCGGCGAATCCGTCATCGATCACCGCGGCGCGATCGCGCACCGGCTTCTGCTCGCTCACGAGCACCACCCTACGGCTTCGGTCACGCCGCGCGGAGCCTCCAGTCGATCGGAGCGGCTCCTTGCTGTTCGAGCAGTGCGTTGGTGCGGCTGAACGGGCGGGAGCCGAAGAATCCGTTCCGGGCGGACAACGGGCTGGGATGGGCCGACTCGATGACCGGGACGTCGCCGAGCAGGGGCCGCAGGTTGCGGGCGTCGCGGCCCCACAGAATCGCCACGAGGGGACCGCCGCGCGACGCCAGCGCACGGATCGCCTGCTCCGTCACGGTCTCCCAGCCCTTCCCCCGATGACTGCCCGCCTGGCCCGGTCGCACCGTCAGGACGCGGTTGAGCAGCAGCACGCCCTGCCGGGACCACGGCGTCAGATCGCCGGTGGGTGCGGGCGCGATGCCGAGATCGCTGTGGAGCTCGGCGTAGATGTTCTGCAGGCTCCGCGGGATCGGCTGCACGTCGGGTGCGACCGAGAACGACAACCCGACGGCGTGGCCCGGCGTCGGATACGGGTCCTGGCCGGTGATCAGGACGCGAACGTCGTTCAGCGGTTGCTCGAAGGCACGCAGCACGTGGGCGCCCGCCGGAAGATAGGACCGCCCGGCGGCGAGCTCTGCGCGCAGGAAGTGACCCATCCGGGTGATGTCGTCGGCGACGGGAGCAAGGGCGGCGGCCCAGTCGGGCGCGATCAGCTGGTCGAGTGGCGTGGTCAGGGTTCCTCCACAACGGTGCTCGGTGCGAGGTCGGTCATGGTCTGTCGACGAGCGTACGGATCGCCGTCGGTACGCTTTCGACCAGTGTCAGCCATTGCTGCGTACCGCGCGCTGTTGCGTATCGTCGGGCCCGCCTACATCGTCGTAGCCTTCCTCGGGCGGATTCCGCTCGCCATGAGCCAGCTCGGCGTGCTCGTGCTGGTCAGCGAGGCCACCGGGCGGTACGGGATCGCTGGTGCTGCAGCCGGCGTCATCGCGGTGGCCAACGCCATCGGTTCACCGGTCGCGGGGGCGCTGGCGGATCGACACGGCCAGCGTCCCGTCGTGCTGGTGCAGTCCCTCATCGGGGCGGCCGGGCTTTGCCTCGTCGTCGCGGTGACCGACGCCGACGCCTCACGGTGGACGATCTTCGCTGCGTCGGCGATCGCGGGTGTCGCCATCCCGCAGGTGGGGCCGTTGGCGCGGGTCCGGTGGCGCCCGTTGACCTCTGCTGCCACGGACCAGGAGCGGCTCGTCGATGCGGCGTTCTCCTACGAGGG
>DATMSF010000374.1:0-2842 GCA_035565535.1 Aeromicrobium sp. | reverse complement strand
CCCTCGGGTCGACCCCGGGTCGGGTGACCTCCCACCAGGAGACCGCGAGCCCCTCGATCGTGACGGTGCGTGCCGCACGGACCGACAGCCCCGCCAACGCCAGGCCGCCGGCCAGCAACGCCATCAACCCGTGACGGTCGGGGGTGACGATGCGCAGCAGCGATCCATCGGCCTGTGGCTCGACCGAGACGCGAAGGTCTCCGGCCGGCACCGCAGACAGGTCGGGAAGCGGCTCGTGCTCGGGCCACCCCTCGTAGTCATCGGCGACAGGTGCGGGGACCGCCTCGTCGAGCACCGCCCTGGTCTTGCGGACCAACCCCTCGACCAACCCGCGCCGCCAGGTGCTCCACGCCTGCGGTCCCGTCGCCGAGGCGTCAGCGGCGGTGAGGGCGGCGAGCAGGTCGAGCGTGGCGACGTCACCGACGATCTCGGCGACCCGCTCGGCCGTCGCCGGGTCCTCGATGTCGTAACGCGTCGCCGTCGTCGGCAGCAGCAGGTGGTGTCGCACGAGGCGGCCGACGAGCCGCGCGTCGTCGTCGTCGAATCCGCATCGTCGCGCGATCCGCACGGCGATCGGCTCGCCCCGCTCGCTGTGGTCGCCCTCGCCCCCCTTGCCGATGTCGTGCAGGAGAGCGGCCAGCGCCAGCACGTCGGGACGATCGACGGTGCGCCCAACGGCCGCCACGTTGACGACGGTCTCCAGCGAGTGCCGGTCGATCGTGAAGCGGTGGACCGGGGACGACGAAACCCGCAAGCGGATGGCCGACCACTCGGGGAACCACCGGTCGACGACTCCGGCGATGTCCAACGTCTCCCACACCGGGATCAGGCCCGGTCCGGCCGTCAGCAGGTCGATGAGCTGGCGGTGCGCCGCCGGCGGCCACGGCTCGGGCAGGTCACCCAGCGTCCGCGCCAACCGGGCCGCGGTGCTCGGTTCGAGGCTGCGTCCAGCGCGCGCCGCGGCAGCGGCCGCGCGAAGGGCCACGGTCGGATCGGTCGACGGGTCGGCCGCCTGCGTGACGATGACCTCGTTGTCCAACAGCGCGACACCGTCGGCCAACGGCTCGGTCTGCGGCCCACGACGGGTGATGCGGAGGCGACGGACGGGCCGCAACGCATCGTCGATCCGGTGCCAGGTCAGGAACGACAGGTGCTCCAGTCGTCTACCCAGGTCGCGTACCTGCAGGTCCAGCTCGTCGGGCCGCAGACCCAGGACCTGCGCGACGTCGGGCAGCACCGCCGGATCGAGTCGCTCGGTGCGGCGTCCGGTGACGACGTGCAACGCATCACGCACGTCGAGCAGCCCGTGGCGCAAGTCCTCCAGACCGGCGTGCGGGATGTCGACCAGCCACGTGGCCACCAGGGCTCGCAGCACCACGCCGTCTCGCAAGCCACCGGCCGACTCCTTCAGATCGGGGATCGCCGAGTGCGCCAACGAGCCCGACCGCTCGACTCGGGCATCCCGGGTCGCCCGGACCTGGTCGACCCGACGCCGCGCGTCGCGGCGCCAGTCCGCCAGGATCTGCGACCGCAGGTCGGCGACGAGCTCTGGCGAACCCGCTACGCTGCGGGCGTCGAGCATCCCCATCGCCGCCCGGTCGTCGGCCGAGGCCGTGGCACGCATTCCGGCCGTGTCGCGGACGGCATGATCCAGCGCCACGTGCTCGTCCCACAGCGGGTACCAGATCGCCTCTGCGACGCGTTCGACGACGCTGCTTGCGACGCTCGGGTCGTGCAGGAGCACGACGTCGAGGTCGCTGGCCGGACTGAGCTCGAGGCGGCCGTACCCGCCGACGGCGACCAGGGCCAGGCCGTCGGCTCCGGTCTCGGCCGTCGCCTGCGCGAACAGGGTGGACAGCCGTTCGTCGGCCGCCCGCGCCCGCTCCTGACGTGGAGTGCTCAGAGCGCCGCTTCGTCGGTCTCGCCGGTACGGACCCGGACCACGGAGTCGACGGGCACGACCCACACCTTGCCGTCGCCGATCTTGCCGGTCTGCGCCGCGCGGGTGATGGTCTGGACCACGGTGGGCGCGTCGGCGTCGTCGACGACGACCTCGAGCCGGATCTTGGGCACCAAGGACACGTCGTACTCGGCTCCGCGGTACACCTCGGTGTGCCCCTTCTGCTGGCCGTACCCGCTGGCCTCGGTCACCGTCATGCCGGCGACGCCTGCCTCGGCGAGTGCCTCGCGCACTTCTTCCCACTTGTGCGGTTTGATCACCGCGGTCACGAGCTTCATATGTCTCACACTCCCGTCTTGAAGGGGGAACCGGCGGCGCCGGCGTGATCGTAGGCCGACTCCAGGTGCTCGACCTGGTCGATGCCGGTCACCTCGTCCTCGGGATCGAGACGGAAGCCGATCGTCACGTCGATCAACTTACCGATCAGGTACGTCAGCACGAAGGAGTACGCCAGGACGACCGTCGCTGCCAGCACCTGCTTGCCCAGCAGCTCGGCGTTCCCGCCGTAGAACAGTCCGTCGACGTCGACGCCGCCCGGGCCGGCGGCGGCCAGCAGACCGATCACCAGGGTGCCGACCACCCCGCCCACGAGGTGCACGCCCACGACGTCCAGCGAGTCGTCGAAGCCCAGCTTCCACTTCCAGCTGACCGCCCACGCGCAAATGGCGCCGGCGACCAGTCCCAGCAGCACCGCTCCGAGCGGAGAGACCGCCACGGCGGCCGGCGTGATGGCCACCAGTCCCGCGACGGCACCCGACGCCGCTCCCAGGCTCGTGCCCTTCTTCTCCTTGACGAACTCGTACGCCAGCCAACCGGTGATGGCCGCGCCGGTCGCCAGACCCGTGTTCAGCAGGGCCAGGCCGGCCAGGCCGTTGGCGCCCA
>DATMSF010000373.1:0-2908 GCA_035565535.1 Aeromicrobium sp. | reverse complement strand
ACATCTCGGTCGTCGCCCATCTGGCTCATCGCGCGAGCGTCATGTACCACGGCCGCGTCGTCGAGGAGGGTCTCGCCGAGGACGTCGTCACCGACCCCCGGGCCGACTACACGCGCCGCCTGATCGACGCCGTACCCACGCTGGAGCGCTCATGAGACTGACCACCCGACCCCGCCCCTCCAACCCCCGTCCGACTCGGTCGTCGGAACATCCATCAAGGAGTGCCATGAAGTCACACACCCAGCGCAGGGCTCGAAGAAGTGCCGTCATCGCCGCGGTAGCTGCGGCGGCGATGCTGCTCGCCGCGTGCGGCGGCGGTGGCTCAGCCGGCGCCGAGGCTGACACCGCCAAGAACGCTGACGGCAGCATCACGATCGGCACGATGTTCCCGCCCGGCACGCTCGACCCGACCACTGGAACGCAGGGTTCTGACCTGGCGTACCTGGATTACATCTTCGACAGGTTGATCCAGCAGGACCCCGACACCGGCGAGCTGACCCCGATGCTGGCGACATCGTGGGAGTTCATCGGCGACGACAAGCTCATTCTCGAGGTCAAGCTGCGCGAGGGCGTGACGTTCCAGGACGGGACACCGTTCAACGCCCAGGCGGTCGTCGACTACTCCAAGGACTTCATCGAGGCCGGCAACATCGCCAACTTGCTGCAGTACGTCACCGACATCACCGCGGAGGACGACCTGACCGTCCGGTATCACCTGAGCCAGCAGAACGCCCGGCTGCCGATGGCGCTGACTGCACGAGCGGGCATGATCCCGTCGCCGACGGCCGTGGAGAAGGAAGGCGAAGACTTCGCACTCCACCCGGTCGGAACCGGACCGTTCAAGTTCGTGTCGCAGGTCCAGGGCGCCAGCTACAAGTTCGAGCGCTACGACGGGTACTGGAACAACGAGAACCTCGACCGCGCGAAGAACGTCGAGTTCAAGATCTTCCAGAGCGACACCGCGCTGGTCAACGGCATCCGAAGCAATGACGTCGACGTCGCCCTGCACCTGCTGTCGCAGGACGTGAAGATTCTTGAACCCATCGACACGCTTCATGTTGAGGTCAGTCCCGGCCCGGCGATCGGTATCGCCTACCTCAACGCGTCGCTGAAGCCTTTGGACGATCCGCGCGTGCGCTTGGCGTTCAACCTGGCGCTGGATCGCACGGCGATCGCCGACACGGTCACCGATGGACTGGGTGAACCGGTCACCCAATCGCTACCCCCGGGAGCCCACGGCTACATCGAAGGCATGGACCCGCTGTGGGAGCAGGACGTCGACCGAGCCAAGCAGTTGATGGACGAGGCAGGGTACGACGACGGCGTCAAGATGACCTGTTTCGCCTACTCGGGTCTGGGCTTTGAGACAGGCGGACCGATCATCATCGATCAGCTCAAGCAGATCGGTATCGACCTGACCATCGTTCCGGCAACGGCCGCGCAGGTCGGACCGTTCTTCACGAACAAGACCGACGAGCAGTGCGCGTTCGCCAACTGGGGCGCAACCGAGCCGTTCAAGGCGTACCAGCTGCTGTGGAGCCAGTCGTACTACAACGCCGGCAAGGTCGACTTCGGCATCGACGACGACATCGCGGGCTTCTACGCCGCCTACGACCAGAGCTCGGAGGAAGACCTCGTCAGGTCGATCCTGACCAAGCAGAAGGAACAGCCCGGTTGGGTGCCGATCTTCCGCGCCCCTGTCGTCGACGTCTACCAGGACGACATCGGCGGTTGGGTCCCGAGCAAGTTGGGCATCGGCAACGTGCGTGGCATCGGGTTCACGAGCTGATCGACGCGATGCCTGTGATGACGTCCACACATCGAGCCGCAGCCACTGGCTCCCTCGAACCCGCCACGGGTTCGGGGGAGCAGGTGCTGACGGTCGAGGGTCTCTCGGTGACGTTCTCGACCTCGCGCGGCACGACCCACGCTTTGCGCGGTGTCGACCTCGCGCTGCGCAAGGGGCAGATTGTCGGCGTCGCCGGAGAATCGGGCAGCGGCAAGACCACGGCGGCCTTGGCGGCGACGGGACTTTTGGCGCGTACCGCCGAGGTCGATGGCGCCATCAGGTACGACGGTGTCGACCTGGTCTCGCTGCCCGAGAAGAAGCTGCGCCGCTATCGCGGTCGACACCTCGCCATGATCTTCCAGGAGACGGGCTCCGCGCTCAATCCGGTGATCCGGGTCGGCGACCAGCTGATGATGGCGGCCCGAGCCCATGCCACGAAGGGCGCAGACGTCCGACAACGGGTGACCCAGGCGTTGGCCGACGTGCGCCTCGACGACGTCGACCGGGTGATGCGCAGCTATCCGCACGAGTTGTCCGGCGGCATGTGTCAGCGCGTCATCATCGCCATGGCGCTCAGCTGCGGTTCGCAGGTGCTCTTCGCCGACGAGCCGACCACGGCTCTGGACGTCTCGGTGCAACGCGAGATTCTCGACTTGATCCGAGGTTTGGTGGATCAACGGGGGTTGGCCGTCATGCTGATCTCGCACGACCTGGCCGTCTTGTCCGAAGTCTGCGACGACCTGGTCGTGATGTATCGCGGGCAGGTCGTCGAGACCGGGCCCGCCGAAGCGGTGCTGCGAGATCCCGGGCACCCCTACACACAAGCGCTTCTGGGCTGCATCCCGACGGTGGGCGGGTCGCACGAGGACCTGCGCGAGATCACCGCAGAACAGCGCAGGCTCATCGAGTCGGTCGATGAGCCTGTCGTGCACGGTTCAGGAGGCGGCCGGTGAGAGCAACCATCCTGCGTCGCATCGCTACGTCGATTCCGACCATCATCATCAGCACGATGCTGATCTTCGGGCTGCGGTACCTCCTGCCGGGCGGACCGGTCCAGGCGATGCTCGGCGGTGGCGCGGAGGGTGAGATCACCGAGGAACAGATCGCTGCAATGGAGGA
>DATMSF010000372.1:0-4678 GCA_035565535.1 Aeromicrobium sp. | reverse complement strand
GGGCAGCTTCATGCACGACGGCGCACCGTCGGAGGCCTTCTCGAACGAGCTGAACAACGGCCCGAGCAGCTCCCATGTCGACAGCCGGCCGACGGGAGTCCGCGTCGGTACCGCGGCGAAGTCCGGCGGCTGGAACGGATTGGCCAGCTGACGGGACATCACCGACTGCGGGACGTGCCGGTCGGCCTTGGTGACCACCGTCTCCTCAGCGGATTCGGCCGTCGCGTCGGGTTTGGGTCCCAGGCCCGCCTCCGCGAGCATCTCACGCTTCAGTGCGCGGGCGTCGTCGGCCAGCTCCACGTCGTCGCCCAGCAGCGTGAACAGCGAGGGGTCGCGCGTGGCGACCTTGGCCAGGATCGTCGCGACTCCGTCGAGACGCTTGAGCTGTTCGGCCCGCGAGCTGTCGGTCAGCTCCGTGTCGGTCTTGACGCGCTGGCGTTCCTCTCGGACGAGTAGGCCGATGACCTGGAAACGGGTGCGCTGCGCATGGTTGAGCGGCCCGCGCTGGGCGCGCGACTCCACGTCGCGCACCGCCTTGGCGAGCACCGGCATGATGCCTTCGTTGTCGAGCGGCTTGGTACGTCGACGTTGGTTGCCTGACTGGCGACGGCCTGCTTGGGCCACTGCTGTCCTCCGCTGAGGTGATGTGACGGGTGAACCGGTGCACCGCCCACACCTCACGGTGGAGCGGACGTCCTGGAGTAGCACCCTGCTGCGGCCGCACCATGCGGTAGCGGCCCGTTCGTTCGTTCCTGGGTCCGAGTCAGAGCCTGCCCGTGGGGAGGGCTCGGATCGCGAGAACTCCTCCAGGATACCGCGACCTCGGCCCAATCGGGAACCCGGGAGTGAGGTGTCTCACGCCTCGGCGCCTCCGAGGAGCGTCAACTGTCCTCGTGAGCCGTGACCGGGCTGCGACGTTCCCAGATGGTGACGACCACGAAGGCGATCACCACGACGACCCACCCCATCACGGCGTCGAGCACCCAGTGGTTGCCGGTGCCGATGATGTCGATGGTCATCAACGCGGCATAGGCGAATCCGATGACCTGGACGATCCACGGGACGCCGACCCGCACCAGCACGATGGCGGCCCACAGCGCCCATCCGGCGTGCAGGGACGGGAACGCTGCCAGCTCGTTGGTCAGTCCGCCCAGACCCTTGGGCGCCGAGGCGCTGGCGCCCCACCATCCGTCGGCGGAGTGCAGGGCCAGCACGTCGACGTAGTGCCCGCCCACCAGTCGTGGCGGAGCCGTCGGCATCGTCAGGTAGAAGGCCAGGCCGATGACCGTCGCGAGCACCAGGGCCCGACGGGCCGTGACGTACAAGGTGGCGCTGCGCCGATAGAGCCAGATCAGCATGCCGACCGTCACGACGTAGTGCGTCGTGGCGTACCAATAGCTGCTCAGCAGGCCGAGCCAGTCGTGGTCGACGAACACGTGGTTGAGCCACCGCTCGATGTCGATGCGGAAGTCCTTCTCGATGTCGAGGATGTCCAGCGCCCGCCCACGTGCCGGCGCGAAGGCATCGGAGGCCAGCATGCGCGAGGCGCAGTAGGCGATGTAGAGGATCGCGAGCACCGCCAGCTCGATGGCGCCGCGCTTGAGCCGCATGGCCGTCGAGATGGTACGGACTGCGCCCTCGACCTGCTCACGCTCAACGGGAGTGTGGGTCATCGACACTCCTGTCCGTGGTGGGTCTGCGCTCGCGGTGCCGACCCCCATGATCCAGGTGCCGCCCCGCGCGAGGTGACAACGCGTGGCACCTGTGCTCATATTCCCCGATACCACCGACATCCGGCAACATCTGATTCTGCCGGCCACGTCACAGGTGTCTGTCTGCCTAGACTGATCGGGTGATCTTTCGGAGGGTGGCAGACGGGCGTCCGTATCCCGACCACGGCCTGAGCCAGGGCGATTGGGCGCGCATCTCACCGTCGCAGGTACGACTCGACGACCTGACCACCACCAAGACCCAGCTGTCACTGGAACATCTGCTCGACGACGACTCCACGTTCTTCGGCGATCTGTTCGCGCACGTCGCGAGCTGGAACGGTGAGTTGTTCCTCGAGGACGGGCTGCACCGAGCGCTGCGTGCGGCGTTGCAGCAGCGCAACGTCCTGCACGCCCGGGTGCACTCGATCGGCGGTGGCGCATGAAGCCCGGCGGCGTCGTGGTCCTGGTCGTGTCGGTGGCGATCTTCTTCGGCGGCATCGTGGTCGGGTTGAATCTGTTGACCCAGGAGGGTCAGGTCACCTCGAGCGCTCCCACGTGCGAGATGCGCACCGTGCACGAGGGCGAGGAGCTGACCCCCAACCTGGTGCACGTCAACGTCTACAACGCCTCGCGCACCGCCGGCCTGGCCGATCGCGTCTCACGGCTGCTGCAGCAGCGCAACTTCCTGCCGGGAACGATCGCGAACAATCCCACCGACATCACGACCAACGACGTGGTGATCATCGCGGCCGATGACGAGGACCCGCGCGTGAAGCTCGTCGCTGGGCAGTTCATCGGCAAGGTGACAGTGCAGCCCGGAGACATCGCCGGGACCGATGGCATCTCGGTACTGATCGGCCGCAATTATGCAGAAAAGGGCCTGAACAAGAAGGCGATCGACAAGGTCGAGTCCGATCGCACCATCTCGTCGTGCATCCCCTACGCGCCCGATCTGTGATCCGATCCGGTCAGTCACGACCCCATCCGGCCAGCCGCCCGTACTTGGCGACGGCGCGGAGTCGCTCCTCTGCCTTCTGGCGCACCTTCCGTTGGGCCACCACGAGCAGGTCGTCGCCGATGTGCAGCCGCGTCGTGGGGTGCGGGACGAAGGTCGAACCGTCGCGGACGACCAGCGAGACCGAGGCCCCGACGGGCAGGCGCAGCTCGCCGATCTCGACGCCGGCCAGTCGCGATCCCTCCGGGACGTGGATCTGCAACAGGTCGGCCGTGACACGTTCCAGCGGTGCGACCTCGACCTCGACGTCGCGCATCTGGTCCGACAGGACGCCGCAGTACTCGGCGAGTCGTGCCAACGGCGCGGCCTGCAGCAGGGTGTAGACCACGACGGTCACGAAGACGATGTTGAACAGGTCCCGGGAGCCCTCGACGCCCGCCGAGAGCGGGATCGTCGCCAGCACGATCGGCACGGCACCGCGCAGACCGGCCCACGCGACGAACGCCTGTTCCTTCAGGCCGCTGGTGAACCACGGCGAGCAGGCGAGCACGGTCAGGGGGCGGGCGACGAAGGTCAGGATCGCGCCGGCCGCGACGCCGGTCCACACGTGCCAGCCGGTGATCTCGTTGGGGTCGGCGAGCAGACCGAGCATCACGAACAGGGCGATCTGGGCCAACCAGCCGACACCTTCGACGAAGGACCGCGTCGCCATCCGGTGCGGCAGATCGGCGTTCGCCAGCACGAGGGCCGCGACGTAGACAGCGGCGAATCCGCTGGCATGGATCATGGCTGCGGACGAGTACGCCAGGACGGTGAACCCGAGGATCACCAACGGATACAGACCGGACGACGGTAGCGCGACGCGGTGCATCAGCCACGACCCGAGCCAGCCGATGCCGATGCCGATCAGTGCGCCGACGACGAGCTCGTACAGGATCAGGCCGACGAAGTACTCGAAGCCGCCGTGGGCCAGGTCCCCGGCGCTGATGGCCGTGACGAGCACGACGATGGGGGCGTCGTTGAGCCCGGACTCGGCTTCCAGCACACCGACCACACGGCGCTTGAGCGGGACCGTGCGCAGGACCGAGAAGACCGCGGCCGCGTCGGTCGGCGTCAGGACGGCGGCCAGCAGGACAGCGATCGTCCAGTCGAGACCGAGCAGCACGTGGGCGCTGACCGACACCACGCCGACGGAGATCGCAGCGCCGAGAGTCGCCAGCAGTAGGCCGTGTCCGATGACGGGCCGCATCTCCTCCCACTTGGTGGTCAGACCACCCTCGGCCAGGATCAGCATCAGGGCGCCGAAGCCGAGCGCGTGTGCGACGTCGACGTCATCGAAGTCGATCCCGACGCCAGAGCTTCCCAACGCCAGACCGAGGCCGAGGTAGACCAGCAGCGACGGCATGCCGGCGAACACCGACAGGCGGACTGCGAGTGCCGCGAGGATCAGGACGCCCGATCCGACGAGGAGATACGTGTCGAGATCGTGCACATCCATGAAGGGACTTTCTCCTCTCCATGGACGCCGCGGTACTCGATTCTATCGGTCCGACGCGTTGCTCGGTGGCGGTGCGAGACAGTTCGCGGCGCGTACCCTCTTGTGATGGACGATCTGCCGAGCCGACTGACGCTGCCGCAGGCAGCCGACGTCCTGGCCACCGACCTGGCCGGCATCCGCGCACTGATCGCCACCGGTCGCGTCGCGGTCCACCAGGTCTGCTCCGGACGCTGCGAGACGCTCGTCGAGCGCGACTCGGTCCTGGCCCTTCGATACGCTGACGAAAAACCCCCGGATCTGCTGGAATTCCAGTCAGAACCAGGGGCTCTCGTTGGCGGTGACGGTGGGATTTTAACCCACGGTAGGGATGAACCTACACATCATTTCGAGTGATGCACCTTCGGCCGCTCGGACACGTCACCGCGAGGAAGTTTACAAGAACTCGCGCGTGAGACCGAATCGGACGTCGAACTACTGCACGGCGTGCTCGCGCTCCTTGGCCTTCCACGCCTT
>DATMSF010000371.1:0-3463 GCA_035565535.1 Aeromicrobium sp. | reverse complement strand
ACGCGTCGTTGCCGGCCGGATCGTGCAGCAGGATGAACCGGCCGGTGCCGACCTCGTCGTCGCCGACGGACACGTCGCCGCTGAGGGCGTAGGCGTGCGGGGCGATGCGCTGCGGAGCGGGCATCTCGTCGACGAACACCTCGGGTCGCATCGTGGCGCGCTGGATCTGTCGCACGGCGTCGGTGAAGGCGGTCGGAACCGAGCCGACAGCCGAGGATCCGATGTCCGAGGGGCGTACCACCCTTCGATACTAGGTCCGAACGGCTGATTCGGACGGTGCGACACGGCCTGACAGAATGGCCGCATGGTCAACCCTGTCGAGTCGAGTGCCTTCCTCACCGCGTGCCGCGGTGGTCGTCCGGACCACGTGCCGGTGTGGTTCATGCGCCAAGCCGGGCGCTCGTTGCCCGAGTACCGCAAGGTGCGTGAGGGCGTGCCGATGCTCCAGTCGTGCTTCGACACCGAGCTGGTCGTCGAGATCACGATGCAGCCGGTGCGTCGGTACGGCGTGGACGCGGCGATCTTCTTCTCCGACATCGTCGTGCCGTTGAAGGCCATCGGGGTCGATCTGGACATCGTGGCCGGCACCGGCCCCGTCGTGGCCGACCCGATCCGCTCGGTCGACCAGCTCGCCCAGCTGCGCGATCTGAGCGCCGACGACGTCCCGACGATCACCGCGGCCGTGTCCGCGCTCGTCGACGAGCTCGGGTCGACGCCGCTGATCGGGTTCGCCGGAGCCCCCTTCACGCTCGCGTCCTACCTCATCGAAGGCGGACCCTCGCGCGATCATCGACGCACCAAGGAGTTGATGTACTCCGACCCGCAGCTGTGGCACGCGCTCCTGGGTCGGATCGCCTCGATCGCCGGCCAGTTCCTGCGCCTGCAGGTCCAGGCCGGGGCCTCGGCCGTCCAGCTGTTCGACTCGTGGGCGGGTGCGTTGTCGCCGGCCGACTACCGCACCTACGTCAAGCCGCACTCGACGGCCGTCCTGGAGTCGGTCGCCGACCTGGGCGTGCCCCGCATCCACTTCGGCGTCGGCACGGGTGAGCTCCTGGTCGACATGCGCGATGCCGGTGCCGACGTCGTGGGCGTCGACTGGCGGGTGCCGCTGGACCGCGCGATCGACCGACTCGGGCCGGACGTGGTGGTGCAGGGCAACCTCGACCCGACGTCGTTGTTCGGCCCGACCGAGGTCGTGCACGAGAAGGCCGCCGAGATCATCGCGGCCGGCGCGGGCGCGGCTGGGCACATCTTCAACCTGGGGCACGGAGTGCTGCCCGACACCGACCCGGACGCGCTGGCCCGACTCGTGGACTTCGTGCACGCCCAGAGCCCGGAATGAGCCGACGCGTCGCCGTCGTCGGCGGTGGTGTCGGGGGCCTGACGGCCGCCTACGAGCTGGCGTCGGCCGGCGCCGAGGTGGTGCTGGTGGAGTCGACCGACCGCGTCGGCGGCAAGCTGCGCGGTGGCGTCGTGGGTGGCGTCCAGGTCGACCTGGGTGCCGAGTCGGTCCTCGCGCGGCGCCCGGAGGCGATCGGACTGATGGATCGCATCGGCCTGCCGTACGAGCCGGCTCGCCCGACGTCGGCGGCGATCTGGTCCCATGGAGCCTTGCGGCCGATGCCGCGGACCGTGATGGGCGTCCCCGGCGAGGTCGACGCGTTGCTCGAGACGGGCGTCGTCTCGTCGGTCGAGCGAGTCGACGTGCCGGTCGGGGCCGAGGACCAGTCGATCGGCGACTTCGTTGCTGCCCGGCTCGGGCGGGAGGTCGTCGACCGGTTGGTCGAGCCGTTGTTCGGTGGCGTCTACGCCGGCCACACCGATCGGTTGTCCCTGCGGGCGGCTGGTCCGCAGATCGCGGCGCTGGGGTCGGACCTGGTTGCGGGGGCCGCCGCTGCGCTCGCACGCCCGGCCGCGGACGGTCCGGTGTTCGTGGCACCGACCGGCGGCGTGCACCGACTTCCCGAGGCGCTCGCTGCCACCGGCGGGTTCCAGATCCGGACCGACGCCACGGTACGTGTCGTCGAACGGGCGAACGGGGGGTGGCGGCTGACGCTGGGACCCACGACACACCTCGAGTCCTTGGACGTCGACGGCGTCGTCGTCGCCACCCCGGCACCCGCGACCGCGCGACTGCTCGCCGAGGTCGCACCGGGCGCTGCCTACGCGCTGGCCGCACTGGACTATGCGAGCGTCGCGATCGTGACGTTCGTCCTCGACGACGCCTCGTGGGACGACGGATTGTCGGGGTTCCTGGTACCCCCGGTGGAAGGCACCACGATCAAGGCGGCCACCTGCTCGACGGCGAAATGGGCCTGGACTCGCGACGCCGCTGCCGGTCGGACCGTGATCCGCACCTCGGTGGGCAGGGCGGGGGAGACGACGCTGCTGCATCACGACGACGCGACGATCATCGAGACCGCACTGGCCGACCTCACCGCGATCGTGGGGGACCTGGGAACCGTGGTCGACGCACACGTGCAACGCTGGGGCGGGGCGCTCCCGCAGTACGACGTCGGACACCTGGACCTGGTCGCCACGGTCGAACGCGACATCGCGACCGTACCCGGTCTGGAGGTGTGCGGCGCGGCCTACCACGGCGTGGGCATCCCGGCGGTGATCGCGTCGGCACAGGCAGCGGCACGACGATTGCTCGACGCAGGAACGATGGAGGACGAACGAACATGAGCGGTATCCCGAACAAGGGCAAGCTGGCCAAGGAGATCAACGAGACGATCCGCTACACGATGTGGTCGGTGTTCAAGCTCGAGCGGGTCCTGGGCGACGCCGACCGCGACAGCGAAGCGGCCGAGGTCGACGCGCTGGTCGATCAGCTGGCCGCCGACGGCGTGGTCGTCCGCGGCACGTACGACGTGAGCGGCCTGCGCGCCGACGCGGACCTGATGATCTGGTGGCACGCCGCGGAGAGCGGGCAGCTGCAGGACGCCTACAACCGGTTCCGTCGCACCGCGCTCGGTTCGCGCATGGCGCCGGTGTGGTCGCAGCTGGCCGTCAACCGTCCGGCCGAGTTCAACCGGTCACACGTGCCGGCGTTCATGGCCGACGAGCACGTGCGTGACTTCGTCTGCGTCTACCCGTTCGTGCGCTCGTACGAGTGGTACCTGCTGCCCGACGAGGAGCGCCGCGACATGCTGCGTGAACACGGCATGCAGGCCCGCCCGTACCCGGACGTGCGCGCCAACACGGTCCCGGCGTTCGCGCTGGGTGACTACGAGTGGATTCTCGCGTTCGAGGCCGACGAGCTGCACCGGATCGTGGACCTGATGCGTGACCTGCGCGCCAGCGGTGCTCGCCGGCACGTGCGCGAGGAGATCCCGTTCTACACCGGTCAACGGCACGCGGTCGCCGAGCTGGTGCAGCGCTGGCCGTGAGCCGGCGTCACGCCGGACGGGTCAGACCTTCTGCAGCGTCAGGGCGATGCCGTTGATGCAGTAGCGCTGGT
>DATMSF010000370.1:0-2493 GCA_035565535.1 Aeromicrobium sp. | reverse complement strand
TATCCGTAACATCGAGTCATGAGCCAGACGCACACCGTGTTCAACCAGGTTCCCGACATCGTCGACTTCGACACCGCCGACCATCCCGCGATGCTGGAAGGCGTCGTGCGTGAGGGGGCCGAGTGGGTCGTCGAGGAGCTGCACGAGCTCGGGCGGCTGGCCGGAAGCGCCCGAGCCCGCGAGTGGGCCCGGCGCGCCGAACGCAACTCACCTGTCCTGCACACCCACGACCGGTACGGCAACCACGTCGATCAGATCGAGTACGACCCTGCGTACCACCAGCTGATGGACGTCGCCGTGAGCCACGGCCTGCACGGTGCTCCGTGGGCCGACGATCGGCCCGGCGCCCACGTGGCGCGCGCCGCCAAGTTCATGACGTGGTCGGCCGACGCCGGCCACGGCTGCCCGATCTCCATGACGTACGCGGTCGTCCCGGCCCTGCGCGCCAACGCCGAGCTCTCCGCTCGGTTCGAACCACTGCTGACCAACCGCGAGTACGACCCCACGTTCGCGGATCCGGCCACCAAGCGCGGCCTGATCGCCGGCATGTCGATGACCGAGAAGCAGGGCGGCTCCGACGTGCGCGCGAACACCACGACCGCCACGCCGCAGTCGGACGGTAGCTATCTGCTGGTCGGTCACAAGTGGTTCACGTCGGCGCCGATGTCCGACCTGTTCCTGACGCTCGCACAAGCCCCCGGCGGCCTGTCCTGCTTCGCAGTACCTCGAGTGCTGCCCGGAGGCGAACCGAATGCGCTGCGCCTGATGCGCCTGAAGGACAAGATGGGCAACCGGTCCAACGCCTCCTCGGAGATCGAGTACGACGGCGCTGTCGGCTGGCTCGTCGGCGACGAAGGTCGCGGCGTCCGCACCATCGTCGAGATGGTCAACATGACTCGCCTGGACTGCGTCATCGGCTCGGCCACCGGCATGAGGTCGGCGATCCACCTGGCGGCCCACCACGCCCGGCACCGACACGCCTTCGGCAAGGCCCTGATCGACCAGCCCGCCATGCGCAACGTGCTGGCCGACCTGCAGGTCGAGTCCGAGGCCGCGACGACCGCGATGTTCCGGCTCGCCGGGGCCAACGACCGCGCGATTCGCGGCGACGAGCAAGAGGCAGCGCTGCGGCGCATCGCTCTGGCCGTGACCAAGTACCACGTGTGCAAGCGGGCACCCATGGTGGCCGGTGAGGCGTTGGAGTGCCTGGGCGGCAACGGCTACATCGAGGACTTCGACATCGCTCGCATCTACCGTGAGATGCCGCTGCTGTCGATCTGGGAAGGCTCGGGCAACGTCGCCGCTCTCGACGCCTTGCGGGCACTCTCGCGCGAGCCGCACACGCTCGACGCCTTCGCCGCCGAGGTCGAGCAGGCCACCGGCGTCGACGCCCGCTACGACGACGCCCTGGCTCGGCTGATGAAGGAGCTCACCTCGTTCGACGACATCGAGCTGCGCGCCCGACGCGTCGTCGAGCAGATGGCGATGGTCTTCCAGGGTTCGCAGCTGATCCAGCACGGCCCGGCCGCGGTCGCCGATGCGTTCTGCGCGAGTCGCCTCGACCGCGACTGGGGCGACGCCTTCGGCACGCTGCCGACCGGACTGGACCTTCAGCCGATCCTGGACCGCGCCTGATCGGTCCGCGTCAGTCGAGCGCAGCCGCCAGATCGCTGCCGGGGGCCACCGGGAACGTCAGGCTCGAAGCCTGGGCACCACCCAGGACGACCGAGTTGAGCGAGGGCAGGCCCAACGGGGCCTGGATCGACTGACCCACGAGCGTGACCTGGATCCGGTGACCGGCCTTGAACCGGTTCGCGACGGGCCACATCTCGACGTGGTACGTCCGCACCCGACCGAGCGCTGCGAGCGTCGTCTTGGAGAAGTCGCCGTACGGCTGGACGAGCTTGCCGTCGCGGTACAGCGACTTGCTCTCCACGATGTGGGGGAACGCCGTGTTGAGACGTGCCGTGGTCATCGGATTCGCGGTCCCGTCGGGCGCCACGTCGGAGATGACCGCCCAGATGCCGGTCGCGGGTGCGAGGCTGGACAGACTGATCTCCAACGTCCCGGGGCCCACGGCCAGGACGTCCAGCTTCAGCGGCGGGGTCGTGTAGGTCAGACCGACCAGGTTGCTCAGGTTCATCTCGGTCAGGCCGGGGATCTGCTGCAGGGCCTGGCCTGCGGCGCCGTCGAGCAGCGCGGTCAGGTCGGGATCGGTCTGGGTGACCAGCGACGGCAGGGACAGGTAGTGCTGCTTGGTCACCTTGGCCGGCTTGGTCAGGCTCAGGCTGCCGTCGTTGCTCGACGTGGCGCCACCGGACCTGTCCGGTGTCAGGTACAGCGACTCCCACGTCGTGTTCGGCAACGGCCAGTCGTCGCCCTCGACCCGGACGTACTGTCCGGCCAGCAGCGCACGTCGGCTGCCGTCGGCGGCGTACATCTGGACGGCGGGCTCATTCTCGACGCCGTTGTCGACGCCCTGGACGTAGCGCT
>DATMSF010000369.1:0-7909 GCA_035565535.1 Aeromicrobium sp. | reverse complement strand
CCCCCAAGATCGTCGAGTCGTGCACGTTGCCGTTGACGGGCCGCAAGGTGGTCCAGCGCATCATCACCGATCTGGCCGTCATCGACGTCGCGCCGGACGGGCTCGTCCTCGTCGAGACCGCCGAGGGGGTCAGCGAGCAGCAGGTCGTCGAGGCGACCGGAGCGCCGTTGAAGGTGTCGACCTCGGTGTGAGCCGACCGAGGTCCGCAGGCAGCGGGCTGGGGATCACAAGACGTTGCGCGGCCGGAACTGCACGCTGATGCGCGGCCCCACCGGTTTGGCCGTCTTCAGCACGGCGTGGTCCCACGTGCGCTGGCACGACCCTCCCATGACCAGCAGGTCACCGTGCCCCACGACGAAGCCGATCTGCTCACGCGGTCCATCGGACCGGCTGTCGCGCGGTCGCAACGACAAACGCCGAGGCGCACCAAGTGAGAGAATCGCGATCATCGTGTCCGTGTCGCGGCCCCGCCCGACTCGGTCCCCGTGCCAGGCCACGCTGTCGCGGCCGTCACGGTAGTAGCACAGCCCCGCCGTCACGAACGGCTCGCCGAGCTCGTCCGCGTAGTGTGTCGACAAGGCGTCACGGGCACAGGCGAGCGCCGGGTCGGGCAATGGCTCGCCCTCCCGATAGGAGCACAGCAACCGTGGGACGTCGACGACGGCGTCGTACATCTCGCGCCGTTCGGCCCGCCAGCGAACCGCGGTCTGCAGTGTCCAGAACAGCTGGTCGGCACCGCTCATCCAGCCCGGCAGAACGTCGACCCACGCTCCGTGCGCCAGCTCGCGGCGCTGGATCCCGACGAAGTCGCCGACCGTTGCGGCGTCGTCGGTGTCGAGCAGCGAACCCTGGAAGTACACGGTACGACCCTACCCCGTTTCGAACACATGTTCTACTGATTGGTGATGTCGCGTCGATTCATCAGCACGTGACCGATCACCACCAGCAGCACCGTCGAGGCGCCGACCAGAACCGCCTCACCGAGGTCGAACGCCTCTGCCGGCAACATCGGCAACCGATGGAACGGAGACAGGTCCTGCACCCAGCCCGGCAGCTGCAGCACACTGGCGAACATCAGCACCACGAAGCAGAAGGCGACCGCCACCCATCCCAGCACGCCCGAGCGCGACCGCCACGCGTATCCGACCCAGGCGATCGCGCCGACCAGCAGGACCGAGAGCAGCTGCTGCGCGGCGGCAGGGACGAAGTGGAACACCGCTGCGGAGTCGGCCGTCACGGCGGCGTAACCCAAACCGAGACCGAGTCCGGCGAGCAACAACCCCGCCACCGTGCCGACTGCCGTGATCGTCAGGTGCGCCGCGGCCCAGCGTGCACGTGGAACCGCGGTCGCGAGCACCATCTCGGCGTGTCCGGCCACCTCCTCACCGCGCATCCGCAGCACCGAGGTGACCGTGAAACCGCACGTGATCATGGCCAGCATCACGACGGCCACACCGTAGAACGAGTCGACGAGGTCGCCGCCGCCCGTCGCGAGGAAGATGTCACGCGACGTCGCGGAGTCACCCAGCAAGTCCTCGACCCCGTCGCCGACCGACCCGTAGGAGACACCACCGACGAACAACCCCACGGACCAGCCGATGACCGATGCGCGTTGCAGCCGCCAGACCAGACCGAGGTCGGTGTGCAGCGCGCCGCGGGCGGGCCCGGGACGCACCGGCCACGGCGCGCCGGCGTAGTCGCGTCGGTGCAGCAGCGCCACGGCACCCACAGTCAGAGCCGTGGCGGTGAGGGCCAACAATCCCAGCGGCCACCAGCGCTCCCCGGCGAACGCCCGCACTGCCTGGCTCCAACCGATGGGCGACACCCACGTCAGCGCGCCCGGACCGACGTCACCGATCGCGCGCAGCACGTAGGCGATGCCGATGACGGCTCCCGTCAGCCCGTTGGCGGCGCGTGCCGATCGGACGACCTGGGCGCTGACCAACGCGACGGCGCCGAAGACCAGCCCGCACAGTCCGGCCGACGCGCCGAGCGCGAAGCACCCGGTCCAGGACAGCCCGTAGCCGACGAGACTGCCGGTGATGCCGGCAGCAAGGACACCGTTCGCGAGCAGCGCGAGCAGAATCGTCGCCGCCACGGTGGCGTCACGACCGACGACGGACGAGCGGACCAGCTCGTCACGTCCGCTCTCCTCCTCGGCTCGGGTGTGTCGAGTGACCAGGAACATCGACATCAGCGCGGCCAGCACTGCACCGGTGACCGACGACTGCCAGGCGACCTGACCACCGATCGTGTCCAGCGCTCGTGTCGGACCGGCCAGCGCGATGAACGCCGGGTTCGACTCCATGCTCGCCGCGGCCCGGTCCAGATCGGCCTGGGTCGGATAGATCGCCTTGGTGCCCACCGCCTGCGACCAGTACACCGCGACGTTCGCGCCGATCCAGCCCAGCAGCATCCACCGGTCGCGGCGCAGGAACGACACGAACAGCGTGCGTGTGCCGACGAAGCGGCTCATGCGGGCTCCTGGTCGGGTTCGAGCCGTTCGCCGTAGTGGCGCAGGAACAGCTCCTCGAGTGTCGGGGGCGTCGACGTCAGCGAGACGATCCCCGCCGCTGACAACCGCGCGATCGCCTCCCCCAGGTGATCGGTGTCGACGTCGAAACGCACCCGCTTGCCCTCGACCAGCAGGTCGTGCACACCCGGCAGCGTCGACACGTCGTCGGGCACCTCCTCCAGCTCTGCTGCGACGGCCGTGCGTGTCAGGTGCCGCAGCTCGGCCAGCGTGCCGGACTCTGCGGTCCGTCCCGACCGGATGATGCTGACGCGGTCGCACAGCCGCTCGACCTCGGCCAGGATGTGGCTCGACAGCAGTACCGCGTGACCGTCGCCGCGAAATCGGTCGATGCACTCGGTGAAGACCTCCTCCATCAGCGGATCGAGTCCCGAGGTGGGCTCGTCGAGCAACAACAGCTCGACGTCCGAGGCGAGCGCGGCGACCAGCGCGACCTTCTGCCGATTGCCCTTCGAGTAGGTGCTGCACCGTTTCGACGGATCGAGCTCGAACCGCTCGATCAGCTCGGCTCGACGCCTCTCGTCGAGCCCGCCTCGTAGCCGACCGAGCAGGTCGATCACCTCGCCGCCGGTCAGGGACGGCCACAGGCTCACGTCACCGGGCACGTACGCCAGCCGTCGGTGCAAGGTCGCCGCGTCGGACCAGGGATCCCCGCCGAGCAGCTCCACGCGTCCCCCATCGGCCCGCAGCAGACCCAGCAGCACCCGGATGGTCGTGGACTTGCCTGAACCGTTCGGTCCGAGGAACCCGTGCACCTCGCCCTGGGCGACTTCCAGGTCCAGGCCGTCGAGCGCTGCGAACGACCCGAACGTCTTGCGCAACCCGTTGATCATGATCGGTTTCGTCACGATTTCACTGTATGCCTGCGCAGCGGCTCTAGCCTGGTGCCATGACCGCCTGGGACGACCTGCTGAGCATGATCGACCGGTATCTGCACAGCGGTGTCCCCGACGACGCCGAGCACCACCTGCTTCCCGTGGTCGAGCGGGCACAGCGCGAGCGCTCGATCGACCGTGAGCTACGGTCCGATGACGTGGCGCGATGGATCGTCGGCCTCGTCCTCGGGCACGACGCTCTCCGGCGACGTCACCGCGACGTGCCCGCCGAGCTCGACCACTCCGACCTGCGCCTGGTCCTGACCAGGTGGCTCCACCCGGCCAGACCCCGCGTCTGAGTCACAGGCTCGACCCGCGCACCTGCGCCAGGTAGACGAGCGCCGCGACGGTGCCGACGAGGTTGAGCAGTCCGACCGGCGACGGCATCAGCAGATGCGCCACGAACGACAGCGCCAGGATGATCAACCAGCTCTGCTTCGGCAACGTCTGGTGCACCTCGAACTGGCCGGCAGGTCGCGCGACCGCGTCGACGACGGCAAATCCCTTGACGACGAGCAGCACCAACGACACGACGAGCAGCAGATTGTTCTGGATCCCGGCGAAGTCGAGCACAAAAAAAGCGTAGCGGGGAGGATCGCTCCTCCCCGCTACGCCCCGAGCCTGTGGGTCAGGCGTTCTTGGCGGGAGCCTTCTTGGCCGGCGCCTTCTTGGCGGGAGCCTTCTTGGTCGGCGCCTTCTTCGCGACCGGCTTCTTGGCGGCCGGCTTCGTCGCCGGAGCCTTCTTGGTCACCTTCGCGACGGTCTCCTTGGCGTCGTCGACCAGCTCTTCGGCCTTCTTCTGGACGTCCTCGACGCCCTCCTCGGCCTTGCTGCGCAGCGAAGCGACGGTGTTCTTCACGTCCTCGACCTTGAGGCTCTTGGCCTTGTTCACCAGCTCCTCGCCGCGCTTGGCGACGTCGGCGTAGGTGCCCTTGGCGGACTCGATGGTGCCCTGGGCGAACTCGGTGGCCTGCTTCTGCAGGTCGGCGATCTCGACCTTCTTGAGGGTCTCGGGCAGCGACTTGATGGTGTCGACGATGGTCATATTTCCTCCTGGGTAGTGGTGACGGTTGCGCCCAGCTCACTGTCGACTGCTGCGTCGTTGCCGACGAACGATCGATAGATGTCGAGCAGAGCGGACTTCTGCCGCTCGGTCAGACGCGAGTCGAGAGCGATCGCGTCCTCAACCATCCGAGCCCCCGACTCGTCGGCATCGAGGATGCCGGCGCGCACGTAGAGCGACTCGGCCGAGATGCGCAGCGCCTTGGCGATCTGCTGCAGCACCTCTGCCGACGGACGGCGAAGTCCTCGCTCGATCTGGCTGAGGTACGGATTGGAGACATCCGCGAGCTCGGCCAGCTGGCGCAAGGACATCTGGGCCTGGCTTCGCTGATCGCGCAGGTACTCGCCGAGTCCCTCGACGCGTTGCTTGATCGGTTTGGCCATGCCTCCAGTGTGCTTGCAAAAGTTAGCAAATGCAAGCCAGGGCGCTTGCGACATGGATCACGCCGAGATGACACGAACGCACTGGTCAGAGCGTGGGTCGAACCTCCCCGACCGGCTGTCCTCCACCCAGCACGGCAGGTCGTTCTGCTAGCAACGGCGCGCGCAGGCCTGCCAGCTCGAGCGCTCGATTCATCACGACGTACAGCGGGCGCTCGGCACCGTCCTCGATCTTGATCGCGATCGCCGAGCCGTCGGGCAGCACCGCGACGTAGACGCTCTCGGCCCCGACCTTCGCGCACACACCCGGCACCGCCCGCATCAACGCCAGCTCGCCCCGTCGGGTCCCGCTGACGTACTCAGGGTGCGCGCGCCATGCGGCTGCCAGTCGCTGCGACGGCTCCCCGTGGTCGCCGCGCGCGATCGACCCGATCGCATGCGCGAGCGACCGCAGACCGGTCCCCAGCAACGGTGCGCCGCACCCGTCCGCACCGACCGGATCAGGATCGGCGCCGGTGAGCTCGGCGAACGTCTGGGTGATGACCTGTTGAACGGGATGGTCATCGGCCAGGTAGTCATCGGTCGACCAGCCATTCGTGACGCACGTCAGGAGCATCGCGGCGTGCTTGCCCGAGCAGTCCATCAGGACCGGTGCCTTTTGACCCCCTCGCCGCAGCAGGGCTGCGTGCTCCTTGGGGTCGAGCGGATACGACGCGGGCGTCTGCAAGGCGCTGCGGTCCAGCCCGGCGAGCGCCAGGATCTGGTCCACCGCGTCCAGGTGGAACTGCTCTGCCGAGTGGCTGGCCATCGCCAGCGCCAGCAACGCGCCCTCCAGCGGCAAGCCCGCTCGCAACATGCCCAGCGCCTGGATCGGCTTGTTGCAGGACCGTGGGAACACCTGCACGTCCGGATCACCCCAGGCCCGCACCACGTCGCCCGTCGGCGACACGTGGACCACGGTCCCCCGGTGCACGCTCTCGACGAAGCCGTTCCGGACCACCTCTGCCACGATCTCCACCCCTTCACTGTCCCACGTGCCCGGGTGGGCGGTGGCCCAGCGACCTGTCCCACCCCCTGATACGTCGCCCAGGCACCGGCGCAGGCCGATACGTCGCCAAGTCACCGCCCCCGGGGGAACTACAGTGACGGGCGTGGCGAGTGATCTGGACGACTTTCACGCGGTGATCCCGGCGGGCGGGGCCGGGACGCGGTTGTGGCCGCTGTCGCGGGCCGAGCGACCGAAGTTCCTGCTGGACCTGGACCGATCCGGCCGGACCCTGATCCAGCACACCTGGGACCGGTTGACCGCGCTGGTGCCACCAGAACGCATCCACGTCGTGACGGGCGCCGCCCACGAGGCTGCCGTCCGCGACCAGCTTCCTGACCTGGTCAATGTCCTGGCCGAGCCGACGCCACGCAACTCGATGCCGGCGATCGGCTGGGCCGCCGCGACGATCGCCGCCGACGATCCGAACGCCGTCATCGGGTCCTTCGCCGCCGATCACGTGATCAGCGGGGACAGCGCGTTCGCCGACGCGATCACCCAGGCCGTGGCGACTGCGCGCACCGGACCGGTCACCACGATCGGCGTCACACCGACCGCACCGTCGACCGCGTTCGGGTACATCAAGGCCGGACGGCCCCTCGACGTCGAGGGCGCCCCCTCAGCCGTCGCGATCGACTCGTTCGTCGAAAAGCCGGACGCCACGACCGCAGCCGGATACCTCGCGGAGGGCGGGTACACCTGGAACGCGGGCATGTTCGTCGTCCGCGCCGGCGTGCTGCTGGGCCACCTGGACCGACTGCAACCGACGTTGTCCGCCGGCCTGCGAGCCATTGCGGCCGACCCCGCTGCGCTGGCTGCCACGTGGCCGACCCTGACGAACATCGCGATCGACCACGCCGTCGCCGAACCAGTGTCCCTGGAGGGCGGCATGGCCGTCGTGCCCGCCACCTTCGGCTGGGACGACGTCGGCGACTTCGCCGCCCTGGAGGACCTGCGCGGATCGGACCCCAACACCGTCTTCATCGATGCCGACGGACTCGCCCTGAGCACCGACGACACCCTGGTCGCCGTGCTCGGTCTCCGCGACGTCGTCGTGGTCCGGACACCGGATGCCCTCCTCGTCACGACCCGCGATGAGGCCCAACGTGTCGGCGAGGTCCCCCGGACCCTCCGCGACCAGCTCAACCGCCGCGACCTGACCTGAACGACCGGATCAGCCCTGGCGTCACACGCTGGTCAGGAGAGGCGGTCGAGGAGGTGCCGGCGGTCGACCTTGCCATTGGCCAGCAGCGGGAGTCGTCCCAGCGTGACGACCTCGCGGGGCGCCCAGCGGCGATCGAGGCCGGCCGCTTCCAGCTCGTCCCGCACGTGCGAGAGGTCGCGCTCGGCCACGACGAACGCCACGACCTGAGTCCCCCACTCGGGATCTGGTCGCCCGAGCGCGACCGCGTCATGCACGCCCGGCAGCTGCTTCAGCGCAGCAGTGACAGCAGGGAGCGGAACCTTGACCCCGCCGCTCTGGACCACGTCGTCGACGCGGCCGATGACGCTCAGCACGCCGTCGGCGATCTCGCCGAGATCGCCCGTGCGGAACCAGCCGTCGCGCAGCACCGCCGCCGTCGCGACCGGATCGCTGTAGCCGTCGAACAGCACCGGACCGGCGAGCTCTACCTGACCGTCGTCGGCGATGCGCATCCGCACGTCGTCGAGCGGCACTCCGTCGTAGACGCAGCCACCACACGTCTCGGTCATGCCGTACGTGCGAACGATCGTGACGCCGGCCTCGGTCGCCCGGCGCAACAACTGCGGATCCGTCGCCGCACCCCCCACGAGCACGGCGTCGAACCCGGCCAGGTCGCCGAGCCGACCAGCCTGCTCGAGGCGGTGCAGCTGGGTCGGCACGATCGAGACGTACCGCCGCTCCGCCTCGACCAGCCCGGCGTCGAGGCGCGAGTCGACCGTCGGAGTCGTGCCGGCCAGGATCGACCGCAACAGCACCTGGAGGCCGCCCACCCCGGTCACGGGCAGCGGCAGCAGCCACCCACCGGGGCC
>DATMSF010000368.1:0-1743 GCA_035565535.1 Aeromicrobium sp. | reverse complement strand
CGTGGCACGGGCACCACGGTCATGGACTACTCCAACATCGACAAGGCTCCTGAGGAGCGCGAGCGCGGCATCACGATCAACGTGTCGCACGTCGAGTACGAGACCGAGAACCGGCACTACGCGCACGTCGACATGCCGGGTCACGCCGACTACATCAAGAACATGATCACGGGCGCCGCCCAGGTCGACGGCGCCATCCTCGTGGTGTCCGCCGCCGACGGCCCCATGCCCCAGACGCGTGAGCACGTGCTGCTCGCCCGTCAGGTCGGCGTGCCCGCCATCGTGGTCGCGCTCAACAAGGTCGACATGGTCGACGACGAGGAGCTCCTCGAGCTCGTCGAGCTCGAGGTTCGCGAGCTGCTCAACCAGTACGAGTTCCCCGGCGACGAGGTGCCGATCGTGCGCGTCTCGGCGCTCAAGGCGCTCGAGGGCGACCCGCAGGCCGCCGACCAGATCATGGAGCTCATGGCCGCGGTCGACAGCTACGTGCCCGAGCCGGTGCGCGACATCGACAAGCCGTTCCTCATGCCGATCGAGGACGTGTTCACGATCACCGGTCGTGGCACCGTCGTCACCGGCAAGATCGAGCAGGGCCAGGTCAAGGTCGGCGACGAGGTCGAGATCGTCGGTCTGCGCGAGACGCAGAAGACCACCGTCACCGGCGTCGAGATGTTCCGCAAGCTGCTCGACTCCGGTCAGGCCGGCGACAACATCGGCGCGCTGCTGCGCGGCATCGACAAGGACAAGGTCCAGCGCGGCCAGGTGCTCGCCAAGCCGAAGAGCATCACGCCGCACACCGAGTTCGAGGCGCAGGTCTACGTCCTGTCGAAGGAAGAGGGCGGCCGCCACAAGCCGTTCTTCTCGAACTACCGCCCGCAGTTCTACTTCCGTACCACCGACGTGACCGGCACCATCGAGCTGCCCGAGGGCGTCGAGATGTGCATGCCCGGCGACAACACCGAGATGAAGGTCACCCTCATCGCGCCGATCGCCATGGATGAGGGCCTGCGCTTCGCCATCCGTGAGGGCGGCCGCACCGTGGGCGCCGGCTCGGTCACCAAGATCATCAAGTAGGACCGCACCGATGGCCACAGGGCAGAAGATCCGGATTCGGCTGAAGGCGTACGACCACGAGGTCATCGACCAGTCGACGAAGAAGATCGTCGAGACGGTCAACCGCACGCAGGCAGAGATCCGGGGTCCGGTTCCGCTGCCGACCGAGAAGCACCGCTTCACGGTCATCCGGTCGCCGCACAAGTACAAGGACAGCCGCGAGCACTTCGAGATGCGGGTGCACAAGCGGCTGCTCGACATCCTCGAGCCGTCGCCCAAGACGGTCGATGCGCTGCAGCGCCTCGACCTCCCGGCGGGCGTCGACATCGAGATCAAGATCCAGACCGCGTGACCGTCGGCGGGGCTCGTCCTCGCCAGCCAAGCGTCCGAACGGGGCCACTCCGGTGGCCCCGTTCTTCGTTTTCTCGTGTTCTCGCCCTTCTCCTGTTCTCTCCGTGGTCGTTGCGCAGGGCGCAACGACCACGGAGAACCAGATGGAGGGCACGAGGCGCGGCGAGAATCGCCCGAGTGGGGGTGGGACACACGGGCCCGCGAACCGGTGGGCGAGCGGGCTGTGCGGATCGGGGGGTGTCCCCGTCTTGTTGTCAAGCGGCGAGTGCGGGCTGGTGGCGAGTGGGGTCGTAGGGGGTGGCGTGCTTGAGCATGGCGAGGATGAGGTCGCAGCGTTTG
>DATMSF010000367.1:0-5272 GCA_035565535.1 Aeromicrobium sp. | reverse complement strand
CTTCCACGCTGCTGTTCCTGCCGCTGGCTCACGTGTTCGCCCGCATCATCCAGGTCGGAGCGATCCGCAGCGGCGCCAAGCTGGGCCACACCGCCGACGTCAAGGACCTGGTCGAGCACCTGGGCCAGTTCCAACCCACGTTCGTCCTGGCCGTCCCCCGCGTGTTCGAGAAGGTGTTCAACACCGCGAGCACCCGCGCCTACGCCGACGGCAAGGGCAAGATCTTCGACCAGGCGGTGTCCACCGCGATCGCCTACAGCCGCGCCCTCGACGAAGGTCGCCCGGGTCTGGTGCTGCGCCTGCGCCACGCACTGTTCGACCGGCTGGTGTTCGGCAAGCTGCGTGGCGCCTTGGGCGGCCAGGCCGAGTGGGCCATCTCCGGTGGCGCACCGTTGGGTGACCGGCTCGCGCACTTCTACCGGGGCATCGGGGTGACCGTGCTGGAGGGCTACGGGCTGACCGAGACCACCGCGGCGTTGTGCGTCAACACCCCCTCCGAGCAGCGCATCGGCACCGTCGGACGTCCCTTCCCGGGTACTGAGGTACGCCGCGGCAGCGACGGTGAGTTGTGGTTCCGAGGACCGCAGGTCTTCGACGGCTACTGGAACAACCCCGAGGCCACGGCTGCTGCGATCGACGCCGACGGCTGGTTCGCGACCGGCGACCTGGGCGACGTCGACGCCGACGGCTTCGTCCGCATCACGGGCCGCAAGAAGGAGATCCTGGTCACCGCCGGGGGCAAGAACGTCGCCCCGGCCGCGCTCGAGGACCGGATGCGCGCCCACCCGTACATCAGCCAGGCCCTCGTGGTCGGCGACGGCAAGCCGTTCATCGCGGCACTCGTGACGATCGACCCCGAAGGTTGGACCGGCGCGCTGGACGATCCTGAGCTGACGGCGGCGGTGCAGTCGGCCGTCGATGAGGCCAACAGCCAAGTGTCCCAGGCCGAGTCGATCCGCAAGTTCGTCATCCTTCCGGAGGACTGGACCGAGGAGAACGGCTACCTGACACCGTCGTTCAAGGTCAAGCGCAACGCGATCATGCGCGACTTCCACGACGTCGTCGAGGGGCTCTACGCCCGCTGACCGGGACTCAGCGCAGGTCTGAGGCCAGTGTCGTCAGATAGCTGCGCCACTGGGCCGTGACGGACGCGACCGACTCGCCGAGCCGTGCTCGTAGGGCATCGTCGACCGCCGCACCGTCGATGACCGCGCGGTAGAAGTCCACGACAGCCGCATCGCCGTGCTTCTCTCCGAGCATGCGGAACACCAGCCAGGCCGACTCGTAGACGGCCCCCAGCCCGTGATCGGCCGATCCGAAGTCCTGAGCCGACGGCAACGTCGTCGGCGCACCGTCGTCGCGCACCTGTCGCAGGATCTGACCCGCGCTGGTCGACAGGTCCGCGGTGTCGTCATGGAGCGCGACGAAATCGGCGAACCCCTCCACGACCCACGACTCGGCCCCGCTGGCCAGTGCCCCGCCGACCAACACGTGCGTGGCTTCATGCGTCATCACGATCTGCGCCGCCCGACGGTCCATCCCTGCGAAGACCTCGGGGTTGAGCACGACGACCCGATCGGGCAACCGACCGTCGCGGCCGTCCCTGGACGTCGAGACCGCAGCGATCGACGCCAGGTTCGCCTCCGGCGTACCCAGCAGACGGGCCGCCACCTGGGTCGACGGCGGGGAGATCACCACCAGCGGACCGTCGACGGATCCGACGACGTCGTCCACCGCGGCCAGTGCGGCTTTCGCCATCGCCTCGACGTCGGCGGCTCGGTCTCCGTCGTCGACCCGGATCACCTCGACACCGCCGGCCTCCCGCGACGACAGTCGACCGGCCAGCCAGATCGGCAGCTCGGCGTCATCGGCCGTCGTCACGGCGACGACGTCGAAGGCGTCGTCACGGGGCTCGACCCGCAACGTCACCTTGACCGAGCCGCTCCCCCAACCCAGGTCGAAGATCGCGCGGCCGTCACCGTCGTCCTCGGTGGCGACGTCACCGCCGCTGACGTATCGCCATGTGACGTCGTCGACGCCCAGCAGTCGGCCGGCGGCCCAGATCGTGCGACCCAGCGCGCGGGCCTGGTCACCGCGACCGAAGGCGTCGGCGAGCTGCTCTGCGGACGTGGCTGACGTCATGGTGCGCGCCTGCGCGGTCAGCACCGCAGCCGCGTCGTCGGGAAACGACACGACCTGCGGTTCGGTTCCCTCGCCCTGCCAGGGGCGCTGCCACAGCAGCACGACCGCCGCGACGGCGATCAGGACCAGCGCGGCTGCCAGATTCGGCGACAGCCGCTGTCGGTTCGAGTCAGCCAACGCGGCCCGCGACGCTGAAGCCGCCCAGGCCGGTGATCTCCACGCGCTTGCCCGGGCGAGGTGCGTGAACGACCTTGCCCTTGCCCAGGTAGATGCCGATGTGCGACATGCTGCTGTAGGCGACCAGATCGCCGGGTCGCAGCTGGCTCATCGAGATGCGCTTGGTGGCGCTCATCTGCGGTCCGACGACGCGCGGCAACGAGACTCCCGCCGCTCGCCAGGCCGCCTGCACAAGGCCCGAGCAGTCCCAGCCGTTGGGGCCGGTGCCGCCGTAGACGTACGGATCGCCCAGCTGTGCCAACGCGAAGTTGATGGCGGTCTTGGCGCGCCCCGTGGCCGGGATCTCGAAGTTGACGTCGATGTCGCTGGCGTTGAACGCGGCCTGCTCGGCTGCCGACAGTCGAGCCAGCTCGGCCTTGGCCGCTTCGTACTTGGCCTTGACCTCTTGCTGCTTGCTCTCGGCGTCCTTCTGGTCCGCCTCGAGCTGCTTCTTGCGCTCGGCCAGCTGAACCCGCCGGTTCTGCAGCTCCTTGGCCGACTCCTCGAACGCCTCGAGCGCGTCGCTGCGCGTGGCGTTGAGCGCCTGCACCGCTCCCAACCCGTCGAGGAACTCCTCGGGGTTGCCGCTGCCGAGCAGGCTCGCGGTGGTGCCCAACGGCGCGTCGATCTGCTGCTGCACGATCAGCTCGCCGACCGCCTCGCGCTGCTCCTCGTAGATCTTGTGCTGGGCCGCGATGTCGTCACTGAGGTCGGCCATCTGCCGCTTGGTCTTCTTGATGTTCTCGCCGAGCTGGTTGACCTGCTCGTTCATCGCCTCGGCCTCGTGGAACGCCGCTTCGACATCCTTGACCGTCACGGTCGGGTCGGCTTGGGCTCCACCTGGAATGGCCAGCAGTCCGGCAGCCAGGGCCAGGGCGGCGAACGGCACACCTCGGCGGGCCGCCCGATGTCCAGCGGCGGTCTGTCGCGTCACATGCACGCGTGGGGTCTCCTCGATCCTCGACGTCTACCGGGTGAGCTGACGGGTTCGGGCCAAGGTCTTGCCCTACGCACACCTGCGTGCACGATTCACCCCACGTACGTGGTTCCCCGGCTCGTCGTGAGCGACTTCCCCTCGTCCACGGCGATTCGACGGAGCTCCCGACACGGGCCGGTTGGCCCATGTGCGACGGAAGCACCCGGCCACGGTACAAGCCTGCGGCCGGTCATTTCAAACAACCTCACGGCGTGTGGCGATCGGACCGACTCCCTCAGGCGGGCGACGGAGTGTCGGGTGTGACGAACGTGACAGCAGTGACCAGTCGCAGCGGCGGAACGACCCCGGCATCGGCCAGCACGTCGAGCGCCTGCTTCTCCTCCGGATCGATCCGCACACCGGCGGGCGGTGCGCCCAGCAGCACGGTGACGACGCAGTCACCGCACGCGGCCGGACCCCGCACCACACAACGGTCGCAGTCGACGACGACCGACTCGGCTCGCTGCTGGGCGAAGCGGGCTTGGTGCTCGGCGAACCGTTCGGATGCATTCATGGCGACTCCTGAGGGGACGTGGATGTCAGCGCAGACGCTAGGACCCGCCTCTGACAGAACCGCGAACATCACACGGCGAAGGACGGTGTCCGACCCGACATCTAGCGTTCCGGTGTGAGCTCTTCCGTGCCGATCCAGCCGACGTTCGACGACCTGGGTCGCCCGCTGGTCGACACGACGTTCTGCGTCGTCGACCTGGAGACGACGGGCGGCTCACCCGCACGCGGCTCGCGCATCACCGAGGTGGGGGCGGTG
Source organism: Aeromicrobium sp. (assembly GCA_035565535.1). Taxonomy (GTDB): domain Bacteria; phylum Actinomycetota; class Actinomycetes; order Propionibacteriales; family Nocardioidaceae; genus Aeromicrobium. The sequence continues at coordinate 1,169 of DATMSF010000367.1, read as the reverse complement.
AAGGTGCGGGGCGGACAGATCCTCGGCGAGTTCCAGACCCTGGTGAACCCGGACGAGCTCATCCCCGCCTACATCACGGTGCTGACCGGCATCACGAACCAGATGGTCGTCCAGGCCCCCCGCATCGCCGAGGTGCTGCCGAGCTTTCTGGAGTTCGCGCGCGGCAGCGTCCTGGTCGCCCACAACGCGCGGTTCGACGTCGGCTTCCTCAAGCACGCGGCACGCGAGCTGCAGATCCCGTGGCCCGGCTTCGAGGTCGTCGACACCGTCACGCTGGCTCGCCACACGGTGCACCGCGACGAGGTGCGCAACGCCAAGCTGGCCACGCTGGCAGCCCACTTCGGCGCCACCACGATCCCCGACCACCGGGCGTTGTCCGATGCGCGAGCCACGGTCGACGTCCTGCACGCACTGTTGGAGCGGCTGGGCCCATTGGGTGTCACGACGCTGGAGGAGCTGTCGTCGTTCACCTCCAAGGTCACCCCGGCTCAGCGCCGCAAGCGACACCTGGCCGACCACCTGCCCGACGCCCCGGGCGTCTACCTGTTCAAGGACGCTCGGGGGGACGTGTTGTACGTCGGTACGTCGCGACGGGTGCGTAGCCGCGTCCGTTCGTACTTCACGCGCGCCGAGACCCGTACCCGCATGGGTGAGATGGTCCGGCTGGCCGAACGGGTCGACTCCGTCGTGTGCGCCACCGCGCTGGAGGCCCAGGTGCGCGAGGTCAGGCTGATCGCTCACCATCGCCCGCCGTACAACCGACGCTCGAAGTTCCCCGAGAAGGTCGCGTGGGTCAAGCTGACCCGCGAGCCGTGGCCTCGGCTGTCGATCGTCGGCAGCGTGATCGACGACGACGCCGACTACATCGGCCCGTTCTCGGGGCGCTCCGGAGCCGAGTCGGCCGTGGCCGCGGTCCACGAAGCCTTCCGCATCCGCCAGTGCAGCGGCCGCCTCCCGATCGTCCCGCGTGGGAGCGCGTGCGCGCTGGCCGACATGGGGCACTGCCTCGCGCCGTGCGACGGGCGGGTCGACTCGGTCACCTACGGCGCCGAGGTCGCCTCGGTGCGGGAGGCACTGACGGGCGACCCGTCACACGTCGTCGAGCAGGTGCGTGCCCGGATGACCGGCTTGTCCGACGATCAACGCTTCGAGGACGCGGCCCGTTGGCG
>DATMSF010000366.1:0-1711 GCA_035565535.1 Aeromicrobium sp. | reverse complement strand
GTCTGAACGCCTCCAAGCAGGAGATCAACGAGCTGCAGGAAAATCTCGAGGCGGTGCGCACCGAGAGCCTGACCGATCCGCTCACCCAGCTCGCCAACCGCAAATTCTTCGACACCTCGCTCGATCGCGCCATCGTCGATGCGCACACCAAGAACGAGCCGTTGTCGCTGATGTTGACGGACATCGACCACTTCAAGACGTTCAACGACAATTTCGGCCACCTCACCGGCGACCAGGTGCTGCGGCTCGTGGCGACGTCGGTGAAGCAGAACGTCAAGGGCCAGGACACCGCAGCCCGTTACGGCGGCGAGGAATTCGCCATCATCTTGCCTAACACGGTGCTGCGTTCGGCGATGACGGTCGCCGACCATATCCGCCGCGCGGTGATGACCAAGGAACTCATGAAGCGCTCGACGGGCGAACACCTCGGCCGCGTCACCATCTCGATCGGCGTCGCCACCTTGCGCAAAGGCGATACGATCCAGTCGCTGATCGAGCGCACCGACAGCTGCCTCTATGCCGCCAAGCGGCATGGCCGCAACCGCGTGATGAGCGAGACCGACCCCGAGGTCGCCGGCCTGCCCGCCACGGCGCAGGTCGCCTGAGCCCGTCGCGTCCGCTCGCATTCCGCAAGCGCTGCCGGAAGACTGGCAAGCGCTACAGCTCGGCCGAGACCGAGAACACGCCGATATAGGCGCGGCCCCCCGCCCCGTCGAAAATCCCCCGCACGCCGTTCGGCTCGAGCCGCAGGTCAACCGTGCCGAATTCGATGCCGAACTTGAGGTGGTCGACCGGCTTCCAGAACAGGTTGATGCCGGTGCGCAGGCTGCGCGCCCGCGGGCTGGCCAGCAGCAGGTTGGCGTCGAGCGACACGAAGCTGGCGAAGGCGTTGGACTCGAACTCGTCCGACCAGACGTGGTGATAGCCGCCGACGGCGCTCCAGCCGGTCGTCGGGCCGAGGCTGCGCACCGTGTGCTGATACATCGTCAGGTCGGTGCTGATGCCGAGATAGGACGCGGCGTCTGACGTATAGGTCCACTGCGTATTGAACTCGTCGTCCTCCCCCAAAGCTCTGACCGGCAGCTTCAGCCCCGCGCTCACGCCCCAGCCGGTGCGCACCGTCGCGGTGTTGGGCAAGAAGGGCAGCAGCGGCGATTGCGAGAAGTCGGCGCGCCGCAAGACGCCGGAAAGGTGGACGGTGAAGTCGTCGCGCTCGTGCCGCCAGCGCAAGGTGTAGACGGGATCGGACAGGTTGAAGCTCTGGATCCCGACATAGGTCTGCGGGGTCGTCGGCAGGTTCGACTCCAGCCCGGCGGCGAGCGTGTTGTGATCGTCGAGCCGGTACTCGTAGACGATCATGCTCGCCGAGCGGCCGGGCGCGTTGGCCGTGGTAAGGAAATCGCCCTCCCAGAAGCTCATCAGCGTGCCGGTGTAACCGACCGTCAGCACACCGAGCGTGTTGGAAAGCCCGGCGCTCCAGCCCGACATCTTGCCGCTGCCATTGGGCGTGCCGTCGCCCGTCGCCTTCGACCAGTCGGCCGACACGGCGGTCTTGAGTTCGCCGACCGGCGTCGCGCGCGTCAGCTCGAGGCCGATATTGGCCGACACCGTGTTGGAGAAGGAGCCGGACGTCACCGTGCCGTTGCTGTTGACGAAAAGCGGCAGGCCGGACGCCGTCTGGCTCGCCTGCTGATAGGTGTAGGAGACGCCG
>DATMSF010000365.1:0-2845 GCA_035565535.1 Aeromicrobium sp. | reverse complement strand
CGGCACCAGCAGCAGCCGAGTCGACCCGCAGCTGCCGTACGTCCTGCGCTGGGACATCCCCGACACCGAGCATCCGTCACAGATGATCCCCGACCCCGCCGTCACCCTGACAGCCCTGGACATCGCCGGCTCCCCTCAGCGACTCGAGGACTGGCTGGGCATCGGCGCCATCACGGCGCTCAACGAGATCCAGGTCAACTGGACCGCCCCCAACGCCGCCCCCGGCATCATGGCGGCCACGTTCGAGACCCCCCACGGCGTCGTTCGCCTCTAAGGCTGCGGCCTGACGGTTTCCCAACTTAAGTTGGGAACCCACCACCTTCGTGGGGTAGCAACCCGAAGATCGTGGCCGCGTACCAACTTAAGTTGGTAAACCGCGGACGCCTGTGGACGGTGGCCTGGGGATTGTTGGGGTGGCCGCTTAGGCTGACGATGTGCCACCGAAGACTGCCAAGCCTGCATATGCCTGTGCCGAGTGCGGGTGGACCACCAGCAAGTGGGTCGGTCGCTGCGGTGAGTGCCAGGCGTGGGGGACGGTGGACCTCCACGGCGGTGCAGCGAAGGCCGGGCGGACCCAGGCGGTCCCGGTTGCAGCCCCCGCCCGACCGATCACCGAGATCGCCGTCGAGGCGGCCCGCGCCAGCACGTCGGGCATCGGCGAGCTCGATCGTGTGCTGGGCGGCGGGGTCGTTCCCGGTGGCGTTCTGCTGCTCGCGGGCGAGCCGGGCGTCGGCAAGTCGACGCTCCTGCTCGAGGTCGCGGCGCGGTGGGCCCGGGCCGGCCGACGCACGTTGTACGTGTCGGGTGAGGAGTCCGCGGCACAGGTCCGGCTCCGCGCCGAACGCACCGGGGCGCTCGACGACAACCTGTTCCTCGCGGCCGAGACCGACCTCGGCGCACTGCTGACCCATGTCGACCAGGTCCAGCCGTCGCTGTTGATCGTCGACTCGGTGCAGACCGTCGGCTCGAGTCAGGTCGACGGTGTTCCCGGCGGGGTCACCCAGGTGCGCGAGGTCGCGGCCGCCGTCATCGGGCGCGCCAAGACCGCGAACATCGCCACGCTGCTGGTCGGCCACGTGACGAAGGACGGCAGTGTCGCGGGGCCACGTGTGCTCGAGCACCTCGTCGACGTCGTCCTGCAGTTCGAAGGCGACCGCGCCTCGCGCTTGCGCCTGCTGCGTGCGGTCAAGAACCGTTTCGGGCCCGTCGACGAGATCGGCTGCTTCGACCTCGTCGACGACGGCATCGTCGAGGTCCCCGACCCCACCGGCCTGTTCGTGTCCCGACACGAAACCGAGGTCGCCGGTACGTGCATCACCGTCACGATGGAGGGACGCCGTCCGCTGCTGGCCGAGGTGCAGGCGCTGACCGTCGGGTCCACGCTCGCATCGCCGCGCCGCAGCAGCAGCGGCCTCGAGACGTCACGCGTGGCGATGACGCTGGCCGTGCTGTCCAAGCACTGCGATCTGGATCTGACGAAGTCCGACGTCTACACCGCCTCGGTCGGTGGCGCCCGGCTGCACGAACCGTCGGTCGACCTGGCAGTCGCGCTGGCGGTGTTCTCCGCGGCACGGAACGCCGTCGTGCCGCAGGACCTAGTCGCGATCGGCGAAGTGGGACTGGCCGGGGAGCTGCGCAAGGTCGGCCACCTGGGCGCACGCTTGCGCGAGGCGGCCCGCATCGGATTCACCCGCGCCATCGTTCCGGCCGACTCTGAGGGCATCGACCAGGTGCCGGGCATGCGTGTCGACGCCGTCCGTGACGTGGGAGGCGCCATGCGCGCGCTCGGTGGACCCGCGCCGTTCTGAGCGCCCTAGACTGATTCCGCCCACCACCGAACAGGAGCCACCGTGGCCGAACGACCCGAGACGACCGACGCCGAAGCGTTGCGCTCAGCTCTCGCAGCGGTCGCCCCCGGCACGGCGTTGCGCGAGGGCCTCGAGCGTGTCCTGCGTGGGCGGACCGGCGCCCTGATCGTCGTCGGACTCGACAAGACCGTGGAGCAGATGTCCACGGGCGGTTTCGTCCTCGACATCCCCTTCACCGCCACCGCTCTGCGCGAGCTGGCCAAGATGGACGGCGCGATCATCCTCGACAGCGACGCCTCCCGCATCCTGCGTGCCGGCGTCCACCTGATGCCCGATCCCTCGATCCACACCGACGAGACCGGCACCCGGCACCGCACGGCCGACCGGGTGGCGCGCCAGACCGGCCTGCCGGTCATCTCGGTCTCGGCCTCGATGCACATCATCGCGCTGTACCTGGGCACGACGCGGCACCCGCTGGAGGAGACCGGCGCGGTCCTCAGCCGCGCCAATCAAGCACTGCAGACGCTCGAGCGGTACCGCCTGCGTCTCGACGAGGTCTCCGATGCGTTGTCGGCCCTGGAGATCGAGGACCTCGTCACGGTCCGCGACGTGACGGCCGTGGCGCAACGTCTCGAGATGGTCAGCCGCATCGCCAGCGAGATCGAGACGTACGTCCTCGAGCTCGGCACCGACGGTCGCCTGCTCTCGCTGCAGCTCGACGAGCTCATCATCGGGGTCGACAACGAACGCGAGCTGGTCATTCGCGACTACATGCCCAGCGGTCGCCGATCTCGGCCCATCGAGTCGGTGCTCGCCGACATGCGAGCCCTGGACTCAGCCGACCTGGTCGACCTGGGGTCGGTCGCCCAAGCGTTGCGCATCGGTACGTCCGAGACGCTCGATGCCCCGCTGGCCCCCCGCGGCTATCGCCTGCTCGCGCGCGTTCCACGGCTGCCCGCGACGGTCATCGATCGACTCATCGACCACTTCGGATCCTTGCAGAAGCTGCTTGCTGCCAGCATGGACGACCTGACGGC
>DATMSF010000364.1:0-4003 GCA_035565535.1 Aeromicrobium sp. | reverse complement strand
GTGGCGATGATCGGGCTGGGCTACCACCCGACGATCACCCCGGCGGTGATCCGACGCAACGTGCTGGAGGACCCGTCCTGGTACACCGCGTACACGCCCTATCAACCGGAGATCTCCCAGGGCCGCCTCGAGGCGTTGCTGAACTTCCAGACCGTCATCGCCGACCTGACAGGGCTGCCCACGGCCAACTCGTCGCTGCTCGACGAAGGTACCGCAGTGGCCGAGTCGATGACGTTGATCCGTCGGGCCACGCGCGGCAAGGACCACCTGCCGATCGCGATTGACACCAACCTGCATCCGCAGACGCTCGCCGTCACCCGAACGCGCGCCGAGGCGCTCGGCATCGAGCTGCTCGAGTCCGACCTGTCGGCCGGGCTGCCGTCGGGTGAGCTCGCCGGCGTCATCATCGGCTACCCGGGCAGCGACGGCCGGATCATCGATCCACGAGCCCTGATCGAAGCGGTTCACGCGCAGTCGGGGCTCGCGGTCGTCGTCGCCGACCCGTTGGCGCTGGTGCTCCTGGCCTCGCCGGGCTCGCTGGGTGCCGACATCGTCGTCGGCTCGACGCAGCGCTTCGGCGTGCCGATGTTCTACGGGGGGCCGCACGCAGGATTCATGTCGGTCCGCGAGGGTCTGGAACGTCACCTGCCGGGGCGCCTGGTGGGTGTGTCGATCGACGCGGCGGGCCGCCCGGCCTACCGGCTCGCGCTGCAGACCCGCGAGCAGCACATCCGGCGTGAGAAGGCGACCTCGAACATCTGCACGGCCCAGGTGCTGCTGGCCGTCACCGCCTCGATGTACGCGGTCTACCACGGGCCGGAAGGGCTCAAGCAGATCGCGACCGAGGTGCACACCCGGGCCGCCACGCTGGCTGCGGGTCTGCGCGCAGGCGGCGTCGACGTGCTCGACGGTACGTTCTTCGACACGGTCGCCGCGACGGTGCCGGGTCGGGCCGCCCAGGTCGTGGCGGCCGCACGCCGCGACGACGTCCACCTGTTCGCCGCTGATGCCGATCGCGTGATGATCTCGACGAACGAGTGCACGACCGACGCGCACCTGGATGCGGTCTGGGCCGCATTCGGAGTCACCGGCGTCGCAGCGGTCGAGTCGACGCTGCCGCCCGAGCTGGTCCGTACCGATGAGATCTTGACCCACCCGGTGTTCCACGAGCACCGCAGCGAGACGCAGATGCTGCGGTACCTCAAGAAGCTCAGCGACCGCGACTACGCGCTGGACCGCGGCATGATCCCGCTGGGGTCGTGCACCATGAAGCTCAACGCGACGGCGGAGATGGAGCCGATCAGCTTTCCCGGATTCGCCGACCTCCATCCATTCGTTCCCGCCGACGACGCCGCCGGGATGATCGACGTGATCGAGACGCTCGAAGGCTGGCTGGCCGAGGTCACCGGCTATGCCGCCGTGTCGATCCAGCCCAACGCCGGATCCCAGGGCGAGCTGGCCGGCCTCCTGGCGATTCGGGGATATCACCGCAGCCGCGGTGACGAGCGGCGCGACGTCTGCCTGATTCCGGCGTCGGCCCACGGCACGAACGCGGCTTCAGCGGTGATGGCCGGGATGCGGGTCGTGGTGGTCCAGAGCACCGACGGGGGAGAGGTCGACCTGGAGGACCTGCGCGTCAAGTGTCGCGAGCACGCCGACGACCTCGCGGCGATCATGGTCACGTACCCGTCGACGCACGGCGTGTACGAGCACGGCATCACCGAGCTGTGCGACATCGTCCACGCCGCCGGGGGACAGGTGTACGTCGACGGGGCGAACCTGAACGCGTTGCTCGGCCACGCCCGGCCCGGCCAGTTCGGCGGCGACGTGTCCCACCTGAACCTGCACAAGACGTTCTGCATCCCGCACGGCGGCGGTGGACCGGGCGTCGGTCCCGTGGCCGTCGGCGAGCACCTGGTGCCGTTCCTGCCCTCGCACCCACTGCACCCGGTCGAGGCCAAGCGCGACGGCATCGGGGCCATCAGCGCCGCGCCGTACGGCTCGGCCGGCATCCTGCCGATCCCGTACGCGTACATCGCGCTGATGGGCGCTGAAGGACTCACTGACGCCACCTCGGTGGCCGTGCTGTCCGCGAACTACATCGCGGCCCGTCTGCAGGACGCCTTCGGGGTGCTCTACACCGGCGAGAACGGACTCGTGGCCCACGAGTGCATTCTGGACCTGCGTGATCTGTCCAAGGCGTCCGGTGTCAGCATCGACGACGTGGCCAAGCGCTTGATCGACTACGGGTTCCACGCCCCGACGATGAGCTTCCCCGTTGCCGGAACGTTGATGGTCGAGCCGACCGAGTCCGAGGACCTCGGTGAGATCGACCGGTTCTGCGAGGCGATGTTGTCGATCCGTAGCGAGATCGACGCCGTCGCGGCCGGCGATCTGCCCGCGGACGACAACCCACTGGTCAACGCTCCGCACACAGCACGAGAGCTGGTGGACTGGAAGCACGCCTACGACATCGGTCAGGGTGTGTTCCCGGCGGGCAGCACCGAGGACAAGTACTGGCCGCCGGTCGGTCGCATCGACCAGGCGTACGGCGATCGCAACCTGGCCTGTTCCTGTCCGCCCGTGGAGGCGTTCGGCTGACCGACCGCACCGGGAGCATCCCTGTGGTGCGGACGGTGCGCGGCTTCACACCTGGGACCACCACGTGACGATCCGGTCCACGACGGGTTCGGGGGTGCGGCCCCACATGACGTGGTGCGTCGTCCCGCCCGGCGGCGGGTCGTCGTAGGTCCATCGCTCGGTGACTTCCTCGTCGAGGAAGGTCCGCACGTAGTGGTCCGTCGCCTTTCGGACGGCGTACGTGTCTCCGGCGAGGTCGACCACCAGGCTCGGGGAGGCGATCGCCCGCGGAACGTCGAACGGTGGTGTGCCGGTGCGCACGAATCGGGCCCACTCGCGCATGAGCGTGCGGGCGCCGGGAGCGCCGAAGAACGGCTTGGGCACGTAACCGCACAGACGGGCCGCGACGGGAACCGTCAGGCCGAGCCACAACACGCCGAGCCCGGTGCGCGGATAGTTGCGAAACCACGGCACGGACGCACCGATCACGACGAAACCGTCGGCCGCAGGGTGATGGAGCTGATGCATCGCCCCGATCTGGGACCCCAGGCTGTGACCGAGCAGGAGAACGGGACTGTCCGGACGTTCGCGACGTGCGAGTGCGACGGCGTCGGCGATGGCCTGCGCCTCGGTGGCGTAGCTCCAGTCGTTCCCCCGTGACGCGGTCGGCTGACCGCGCTCGAACCCGCGGGTGGGCATGATGCGGGCCTGCCAGCCGTGCGTGGCGAAGGCGGCGGTCAGCGGACGGTAGAACCCCGACGGCACGGCCATCGCGGCGGACACGATGACTGTCGGCGTGTTGATGGCGGTCACGGCGCTATCGTGCCAGTCTCTTCTCGGACATGTCGGCACCTGGGACGAACGAGGAGAACATGAGCTGGAGCTGGACACTGCACGGCGACGGTCGCAACGTCACCGAGGGTGAGATCGTCGCACCCGGCGAACGACTCACCTGGCCACGCACGATCGGCTTCGGCGCACAGCACGTCGTGGCCATGTTCGGTGCGACCTTCCTGGTGCCGGCCATCACCGGATTCCCACCGACCACGACGCTGTTCTTCTCCGGGGTCGGCACGCTGCTGTTCCTGATCGTCACCGGGAACCGGTTGCCCAGCTATCTGGGCTCGTCGTTCGCCTTCATCGCCCCCATCGGCGCTGCCATGGCCTCCGACGGCATCGGCGCGGCGTCGTTCGGCATCCTCGCCACCGGCGTGCTGCTGGCGATCGTCGGCGCGATCGTCATCACCACGGGTACCGGCTGGATCGAGGCGCTGATGCCGCCGATCGTGGCGGGCGCGATCGTTGCCCTGATCGGCCTGAACCTGGCCGACGAGGCCAATGCCAACTTCCAGGCGGCTCCTTGGACCGCTCTCGTGACGTTGTCGGTCGTGCTGCTGGTGGCGGTGCTGTTCCGTGGCCTGAT
>DATMSF010000363.1:0-4532 GCA_035565535.1 Aeromicrobium sp. | reverse complement strand
GGACCGCCTGATCGACGACAGCGAGCTGATCGGCCACTTCCGGGCGCACGGCCTGCTCGTCCCGGTCTGGCGCATCGAGGTGGAGGCGATCGAGCTGGAGCAGCCCGCGGTGGCGTTCCAGGAGCGCCTGCAGCGTGCGCTGGCCCAGGATGCGCCCCTGACGCAGGCCGAGCGCGCTGCGCGTCAGAACATCATCAGCCGCCAAGTGGCGATCTAGCCGGGGCGGCGACCTACGCCGGTAAGCGCACTCAGTCCCGACGGATGGGACACGACATGCACCTGGGGCCGCCGCGCCCGGAGCCGACCTCCGACCCGCTGATCGCGATGACGTCGATGCCGTGCTCGGCCAAGCGGGCGTTGGTCTGCTCGTTGCGCTCGTAGGCGACGGCCAACCGCGCGTCGATCGCGAGCGTGTTGTTGCCGTCGTCCCACTGCTCGCGCTCGGCAGTGACGGCATCGAGGCCCGTGTCGATCGCATGCAGTCGCTCGATCCCCATGGCCTCGGCCGCGACGTCGAAGAACGACCCCGTGGTACGGATCACGAGTGAACCGTTCTCACCTGCCGTGACCGGGACGGCGCGCAGCTGCTCGGCGACGTTCGGATAGATCACGACCGTGTCGACGTCGACCATCGTGACGATCGTGTCGAGATGCATCGTGGCGCGCTCTTGGGCGATCGGCACGGCGAGCACGACGCGGGCCAGACCCGACGCCAGCACCTGGCGGGCCAGGCGCTCGAACCCGGCCGGCGTGGTGCGTTCGCCGACACCGACCGCGATGACGCCGGGCGCCAGCAGCAAGACGTCACCACCCTCGAGGTGCTCGCGGTGCGGGCCGTGCAGTCGCGGGACGTCCGCGAACCGCGGGTGGTGCTGGTAGATCAGCCCGGTCAGCTGGGTCTCGCGGGCGCGGGCCGGCATCGCCAGGCTGGTGACGACGACGTGACCGGGCAGCCAGAACGACGAGTCGCGCGTGAACAGCAGGTTCGGCAGCGGCTCGATCACGAAGTCCTCGGGCTGCAGCAACGTGGTGACGATCGAGCGGTGCGACACCTCGTCGTTGCGCAGTCCGGCCGTCAGGACCTCTGCCAGGTCCGCCGAGTCCAGCTCGCTCAGCAGCCCGGTCAGGTGCTCGCGCAGCGAGTCGCCGAGGCGCAACGAGGCCGTCGTGCTCTCGATGATCTGGGCCCGTGCGTCGGCCAACCCGAGCGTCTCGCGCAGCAGGTCGGTCAGGTACAGCACCTCGACGTCATGGGATCGCAGTGCCTCGGCGAACGCGTCGTGCTCCTCCTGGGCCCGGCCCAGCCACGGGATCCCGTCGAACAGCAGGCTGTCGTTGTTGCGGGGCGTCAGTCGGGCGATCTCCGGGCCCGGGCGGTGCAGCATGACGGTCCGCAGCCGACCGACCTCACTGGCTGCTCCGAGCGTCATGACAACCAGAGTAGGAGAAGATCGACGCCCACGCTTAGCGCACCGTCAGGTCTCGTGCTTACCCTCGGAGGGTGGATTGGAACCTGTACGACGCTGCCCTGTTCGATCTCGACGGTGTGCTGACGCCGACGGCGCTGGTGCACATGCGCGCGTGGGATCAGATGTTCAACGACTTCCTGACCGCTGAGGGGGTGGCCGAGCCGTACACCGAGGAGGACTACTTCCGCTACGTCGACGGCAAGCCGCGCTACGACGGGGTCCGGTCCTTCCTCGACTCGCGTGGGATCACGCTGCCGGAAGGTGCGCCGGAGGACGCTCCGGACGCGCGCACGGTCAGCGGGTTGGGCAATCGCAAGAACGCCGACTTCCAGGCGATCCTCGATCAGGAGGGGGTCGAGCCCTACCCGGGATCGGTCGCGCTGGTCGAGGCGCTGGAAGCACGAGGGACGGCCATGGCGGTCGTCTCCAGCTCGCGAAACGCACGATCGGTCCTGACCGCTGCCGGGTTGCTGGGCCACTTCGAGATCGTCGTCGACGGCGCGGTCGCCCGCGAGCAGGCCCTGCCGGGCAAGCCGGCGCCCGACACGTTCCTGTCGGCCGCAGGCCAGCTGGGCGTGTCGCCGGACCGGGCGGTGGTGTTCGAGGATGCGTTGTCGGGCGTCGAAGCCGGTCGTGCGGGCGGCTTCGGGCTCGTCGTGGGTGTCGATCGAGGCGCGGGTGCGGCGGCACTGACCGAGCACGGTGCCGACGTCGTCGTGCAGGACCTTCAGGAGCTGGTGTGAACCAGTTCGGACCGTCCCACGTGCCGCCTTCGGTGCACGATCCGATGGATCGCACCCGATTCCCCGTCGACGAGTGGCGGCTGGTGGAGGTGCGTCCACCGACGATCGACGAGCTCGGTCCCACCGAGACGTTGTTCGCGGTCGGCAACGGCTACCTGGGTCTGCGCGGCAACGTCCCCGAAGGCCGCGACTCCCACACCCACGGCACGTTCGTCAACGGCTTCCACGAGACGTGGGCGATCCACCACGCCGAAGCGGCCTTCGGGTTCGCCCAGGTGGGTCAGACGATCGTCAACGCGCCGGACGCGAAGGTCATCCGCCTGTACGTCGACGACGAACCGTTGTTGCTGTCGATCGCCGACGTGCTGGAGTACGAACGCGCCGTCGACTTTCGCACCGGTGTGCTGTCGCGCGACCTGCTGTGGCGCACCCCGGGCGGCAAACGTGTTCGCGTGCGGTCCAGCCGGATGGTGTCGTTCACGCAGAAGCATCTTGCGGTCCTGACGTTCGAGGTGACGCTCCTGGACGAACCGGCCGCCGTCGCGATCTCCTCGCAGGTGCTCAACCGGCAGGACGGCGAGGACGAGTACCACGTACGTTCCAAGGCGATGGGCGAAGGCTTCGACCCGCGCAAGGCCGACCAGCTCAGCGACCGGGTGCTGGTGCCGCAGATCAACGGCGGCGACGTGGAATCGGGCCGCGTCACGCTGGGTTATCGGTGCGCGAACAGCGGCATGACGATCGGCGTCGCCGCCGATCACCGCATCGAGACCGACAACGAGTACTCGTCGAGGGTCCACACCGACGACGACCTGGCCAAGATGACGTTCCGGGTCGCGGCCCGACCCGGTCAGCCGATTCGTCTGACGAAGCTGCTCAGCTATCACACGTCGCGCGGGGTGCCCTCGCGTGAGCTGCTCGACCGGTGTCACCGCACGCTCGACCGGGCGCGAGAGGAGGGCGTCGACCAGATGTGGGCCGACCAACGAGCCTGGCTCGACGACTTCTGGGCCCGCTCCGACGTCGAGGTCCCCGATCACCCCGCCATCCAGCAGGCGGTGCGCTGGAACCTGTTCCAGATCGCGCAGGCGTCGGCCCGTGCGGAGAGCACCGGCATCGCGGCCAAGGGCGTCACGGGCACGGGGTACGGCGGCCACTACTTCTGGGACACCGAGGTCTACGTCCTGCCGTTCCTGACCTACACGTCGCCGCACACGGCCCGCAATGCGCTGCGCTTCCGACACCAGCTGCTCGATGCCGCACGTCGGCGCGCCGCTGAGCTGTCCCAGCACGGGGCGTTGTTCCCGTGGCGGACGATCAACGGCGAGGAGGCGTCCGCCTACTACGCCGCGGGGACCGCGCAGTACCACATCGATGCCGACATCTCGTACGCCTTGGACAAGTACGTCCGGGCCACCGGTGACGTCGACTTCCTGGTGCGCGAGGGAATCGACATCTTCGTCGAGACCGCGCGGATGTGGGCCGACCTGGGCTTCCGGCGCCACGAGGAGGACGGGTCGTTCCACATCCACGGGGTGACCGGCCCGGACGAGTACACGACCGTCGTCAACGACAACCTGTTCACCAACGCGATGGCGCGGTTCAACCTGCGCGCGGCTGCCGCAGCAGTGCGTGAGCTGGCTGATCGTGACGGACTGGCGTACGACCAGCTGGTCGCTCGGCTCGACCTGCGACCGGCCGAGGTGGTGGCGTGGGAACAGGCTGCGGACGACATGGCCATCCCGTTGGACGAGCACCTCGGGGTGCACCCGCAGCACCAGCACTTCCTGGAGCGCGAGGTGTGGGACCTGGCGAACACGCCGCTGGACAAGCGGCCGCTGCTCCTCCACTTCCACCCCCTGGTGATCTACCGCTTCCAGGTGATCAAGCAGGCCGACGTGGTGCTGGCGTTGTTCCTGCTCGGTGATGAGTTCACCGCCGCGGAGAAGCGTGCGGACTTCGAGTACTACGACCCGATCACGACGGGCGACTCGACGCTGTCGGCCGTCGTCCAGTCGATCATCGCCGCCGAGGTGGGATACCACGATCTGGCGCTGCGGTACTTCTTGTCCTCGCTGTACGTCGACCTGGCCGACCGGCACAACAACACGACCGACGGGGTCCACGTGGCCTCCACCGGCGGCGTGTGGAACGCACTGGCGTGTGGCTTCGGCGGCTTCCGCGACCACCGGGGGCGCTTCACGATCGACCCCCGGTTGCCGAGGTCGTGGCAGGAGCTGACCTATCGGATCACGCTGCACGGCACCCGGGTGCGGGTGACGGTGCGCCAGGACGCCGTCGAGCTGGTCGTCGAGGACGG
>DATMSF010000362.1:0-2956 GCA_035565535.1 Aeromicrobium sp. | reverse complement strand
CTGACCACCGAGGACCGCGAAATCCGCGGGCGCCGCGGCCGCCACGTCAGCGATCTTCACCGGCGTCGGTGGTGCCTCGACCTTCACGGACGCGATTTCCGGCACCGTAGCCAGCTTGACGATCTGCTCTACGGCGATACCCACCCCGGTGACTCCGGGCGCGTCCTGCACCATGATGGGCGCGCCGGCTTCGGCCGCGACGTCGGCGAAGAACTCCGGTATCTGTTGCGACGACGGCACCGCCAGATAGGGCGGCAGCACCATCAGGTGGTCCGCACCGCCCTCGACTGCCTCCGCCGCGAGCTCGACTGCTGTGACGGTGCTGGTGGCGTTTACCCCGGCTACCAGCGGCAGGTCTGGCCCGACAATCGTGCGAACTTCTCGCAGGATCACGCTCCGCTCGGCGCGCGTCAGCGCGAACCCCTCGCTGGCCATGCCGAAGACTGCGAGACCATCTACGCCGCAACGGATCTGGAACTCGACCAGCGACCGCAGCGACGGCAGATCAAGCCTGCCGTCGGATGTGAACGGGGTCGCCAGGATCGGAACGAGGCCGGTCGGGGCGGGGCCGGGGCGATGCACTGCTCAGTTCTCCTTCGCGAGATCGGTGATCACGTCGACGTCGACGTCTATACCAAGGCCAGGACCGGTGGGGACCGCGAAGCCCGCGGGGCCCGCATCGATCGGAGTACGCAGAATCCGCTGCGCGACGGGCACTGTGTCAGGCTGGAATTCGAAGAAGGGGCAGTCGACCGTCGCGGCGCTGACATGGATCCCCGCGGCGAGCGCGATCCCGAGGCCGACCGAGTGGTGAAATGCGATCGGGACATGGAAGGCGGATGCGAGCTGCGCGATCGCAACAGCCTCGGTGATCCCGGTACGCGCGACGTCAGGTTGAGCCAGTCGCAGTGCACGGCGGGTGAGCCAGTCGGCGAACTCATACCGATGCCGCATCGCCTCACCAACCGCGACCGGGGTAGTGATCCGCTCGGCCAGCTCACGGTGCCCGTCGACGTCCTCGGGGGCCAGCGGTGCCTCCAGGAACACCGCACCCCGTGCGTCGAGTTCGCGTCCAAGCGTGACCGCCTCACCGACCCGGTAGGCCCAGTGCGCGTCGACCGCGATACGGAGGCCGGGTGCGGCCGCCGCGACCGCATCGAACGTCGCGAGGTCGGCCGCGACCCCCTTGCCCAACGCAAGCTTGACCATCTGGGCTCCGGCCGACTCCCACCGAGCCGCCAAGTCAGCCCGGGCCGGGTCGGTCGGCTCGGGCAACCCCGAGACGTAGGCCGGCACCCGCTCGCGATGCGCCCCGCCCAGCAGCTCGCTGACTGACAGCCCGGTGACCTTGCCGTGCAGATCCCACAGTGCGATGTCGACGGCAGCCAACGCATCGGCCTGATGCCCTCCCAGATGTCCCCGCTCGCGCATCAGATTGCGCAGCCGCTCCCAGAGGGGGTGGACCTGTCGTGGATCCTCGCCGATCAACTGCCCTACAAGGAGCCGGTCGACAACAGCGGCAGCGATTTCCGGGCCGACCGGCGCAAGCGCTTCGCCCCATCCAACGTGCCCGTCGTCGGTGCGGATCGCAACGAGCATCGTCTCGAACCGGCCCGAGTAGAGGCTGCGCCACGGCTGGCGAACGACGTAGCCGCGATCGGCGGTGAGCTCCGTCCCGTCGTCGAGGGTGCCGAGGTACGCCCGATCCCCGCGTTGCTTCACCACATACGTCGTCACGTCGGCAATGCGCACCGGCGACTCCCATCTTGTCTCGTCCGTCCCACACAACTGTGCAAGACACTTGCATATGTTGCAAGTCGCTGCCAATATTTGCGATATGGCAGTCGAGAAGAGCGGGAACCAGAGCGTCGAACGAGCGGCAGCCGTGTTGCGGCTCTTCACCGGGAGAAGCCCGGCCCTCCGCGTCTCGGACGTCGCGTCGGCGTTGGACCTCGGTCTTTCGACGGCGTCCCGACTGCTGGCGACGCTGGAGTCGGTCGAGCTGGTCAGGCGCGATCCGGTCAGCCAGCTCTACGAACTCGGCCCGGCCGTGATCGCGATGGCCGGGGTCGCGCTCAACAACGAACCGGTCTACCGGCAGTCCCGGGCGATCACCCAGCGCCTGGCCTGGGAGCTCGGACTCGGCGCCAATGTGGCGGTGCGCCGCGGCGACGCCCTGTTTTATCTGCAGAACGTGGAAGGACCACTGGCGCACAAGTCGTACTCGCTACTGGGACAACGCAATCCGCTGTACGCGACGGCGATGGGCAAATGTCTGCTACTCGAAATCCCCCGCGCAGAACGAATCGAACTGCTCGGCGCGGGTCCGCTGACGTCATACACCGCGCGAACCATCACCGATCACGATGCCCTCGACGAAGACCTACAGCGTTGCGCGGCACGAGGATATGCGATCGAGGTCGAAGAGCTCGCGCTCGGCCGGGCATGCATCGCCGCCCCGGTCCGTGACCACACCGGCGGCATCGTGGCGGCGCTGTCCGTCTCGGGCGCCCTGTCCGCGATCAATCTGCCCGAACGTGAGACCGACCTCGGCGCAATCGTCATCGAAGCGGCCGACTCGGTCAGCACAGGCCTCGGCTACCTGGGGCATGTCCCGACAGTCTCGTCACGTCCGTGACGCCGAACGATGGAGTTCACCACATGCCAAGCCCCACGACGCTGAGCACCGGCACCGCTGGAGCCGCGACGACCCCGTCCCGGAGAGTGCTGGTAGCAGGCACCATCGGCAACTTCGTCGAATGGTTCGACATCGGCATCTACGGGATGCTGTCGTCGGTCATTGCCGCCAACTTCTTCGCCGAGGGCGACCCGACGTCCGCGATTCTCTCGACGTTCGCGATCTTCGCCGTCGGCTTTGCGATCCGACCGCTCGGTGCGCTCTACTTCGGACCACTCGCAGATCGCATCGGCCGCAACCGCGTTCTGGCGATCACGG
>DATMSF010000361.1:0-3713 GCA_035565535.1 Aeromicrobium sp. | reverse complement strand
CGACGGCGTGTGATCCGGGTCAGGTTCGCTTCCGCGGGGCCGGTGTCCACCGTAGGCTGCGACGGTGGGCGACGCACCGATCGGGATCTTCGACTCAGGCTTCGGCGGCCTGACGGTGGCCCGAGCCGTGATCGACCAGCTGCCGCACGAGGCGGTGCTCTACCTGGGTGACACGGCACGCCAGCCGTACGGGCCGAAACCGATCTCCCAGGTGCGCGAGTACGCGTTGGAGTGCCTGGACCACCTGGTGACGCAGGGTGTCAAGGTCCTGGTCATCGCATGCAACTCCGCGAGCGCTGCGGTGCTGCGTGACGCGCGCGAACGGTACGACGTGCCGGTCGTCGAGGTCATCGTCCCGGCCACCCGTCGCGCCGTCGGCGCCACACGTAACGGTCACGTCGGGGTCATCTGCACCGAGGCGACGGCGACGTCACGGGCCTACGACGACGCGTTCGCCGCGAACCCGGGCATCACCTTGACGACCCAGCCGTGCCCACGCTTCGTCGAGTTCGTCGAGCGGGGCGTGACCGGCGGGCCCGAGCTGTTGTCGGTCGCGGAGGGCTACCTGCAGCCGCTGATCGACGCCGAGGTCGACACGCTGGTCCTGGGGTGCACCCACTACCCGCTGCTCACGGGCATCCTGGCTTACGTGATGGGCGACGGCGTGACGTTGGTGTCGAGTGCGGACGAGACCGCCAAGGACGTCTACCGGCTGTTGGTGCGCGAGGGACTCGAGCGCTCACCCGACCTGCCGGCGCCGCACCACCGATTCATGACCACGGGTCGTCCCGACGAGTTCCGCGCGCTGGGCCGCCGGTTCCTCGGCCCGGAGGTGGACAGCGTCGAGCAGTTCTCCTGGACGGGGGCCGCTTCGTGAGGTTGACGATCGTCGGATGCTCCGGCTCGTTCCCCGGCCCGGACTCCAGCGCCAGCTGCTACCTGATCGAGGCGCCGTTCGAGGGGCGCACGTTCCGCCTGGTGCTCGACCTGGGCAGCGGCGCCTTCGGGTCGCTGCAGCGGTACATCCGGCCCAGCCAGGTGGACGCCGTCCTGTTGTCCCACCTGCACGCCGACCACTGCTTCGACATGTCCGCGTTCTACGTCGTCGCGAAGTACCACCCGGACGGCGCCTTCCCGCAGATCCCGGTGTACTCACCTCCGGGAGCCAACGAGTTCTTGACGAACGCGTACGGCCGCGAGGACGCCGCCGGCATGGGTGGACCGTTCGGGTTCACCGACTGGATCGACGGTCGGTCGTTCCGGTTGGGGCCGTTCACCGTCACGGGTCGGCGCGTCGTCCACCCCGTTCCGGCGTTCGGCATGCGCATCGAGTGCGGCGGGAGCGTGATCGCCTACTCGGGCGACACCGCCAGCACGCCGGTGCTCGACGAGCTGGCACGGGGCGCCGACCTGTTCTTGTGCGAGGCGTCGTTCCTGGAGTCCTCGCCCAACCCGCCCGGCATCCACCTGACGGGTTCCGAAGCCGGACACCACGCGCATGCGGCGGGTGTGAAGCGACTGCTCGTGACGCACATACCGGCGTGGACCGATCGCGACGCCGTGGCCGCCGACGTGCGGTCGTCGATCTGGAACGGTCCGTTCGAGCTGGTCAGACCCGGCGGGACCTACGAGGTCTGAGCGGCCCGATAGGCTCGCCACATGAGTCGTGAGGACGGCCGCCAGGCCGATGAGCTGCGTCCGGTCACCATCACCCGCAACTGGCTCGACCACGCGCAGGGGTCGTGCCTGATCGAGTTCGGCCGGACCAAGGTGCTGTGTGCTGCGAGCGCCCAGCAGGGCGTTCCTCGGTGGCGCAAGGGCTCGGGTCTGGGCTGGGTCACCGCCGAGTACGCGATGCTTCCTCAGGCGACGCACGAACGGTCCCCGCGCGAGTCGGTCAAGGGCAAGGTCGGGGGGCGCACCCACGAGATCTCGCGACTGGTCGGACGCTCGCTGCGTGCGGCCATCGACTACCAGGCGCTGGGTGAGAACACGATCGCGATCGACTGCGATGTCCTGCAGGCCGACGGCGGGACGCGTACGGCGGCCATCACGGGCGCCTACGTTGCGCTCGCCGACGCTGTGGCGCACCTGCGCGACGCCGGTGCACTGATCGGTGAGCCGCTCGTCGAGTCGGTCGCCGCCATCAGCGTCGGCATCATCGACGGTGTTCCCCTGCTCGACCTGCCGTACGTCGAGGACGTGCGTGCCGAGACCGACATGAACGTGGTGATGACCGGCAACGGTAAGTTCGTCGAGGTGCAAGGCACCGCCGAGGGCGCCCCGTTCGACAAGTCCGAGCTCGACGCCCTGCTCGCCCTCGCCGCCAAGGGCTGTGCCGACCTGACCCGCCTGCAGGTCGAGGCGCTGGCCGGCCGCCAGTGAGCGAAGCGACCGTGAGCGGAGCGACCGTGAGTGAAGCGAGGCGTGGTCGCCAGGGAGCGCAGCGACCGTGAGCGCAGCGAGGCGTGGTCGCCAGGAAGCGCAGCGAGGCGTGGTCGCCAGGAAGCGAAGCGACCGTGAGCGGAGCGAGGCGTGAGCGCAGCGAGGCGTGGTCCGACGGTCGTGCTGGCGTCGAACAACGCCAAGAAGCTGGCCGAGCTGCGACGCATCCTCGAGCCGCTGGTTCCGGGCATCCAGGTACTCGGGCTGGCCGATGTCGCGCACTACCCGGAGCCGCCCGAGACCGAGCCGACGTTCGAGGGCAACGCGCTGCTGAAGGCTCGTGCGGCGCTGGAGCACACCGGTCTGCCGTCACTGGCCGATGACTCGGGACTGTGCGTCGACGCGCTCAACGGCATGCCCGGCGTGCTGTCGGCGCGCTGGTCAGGAGTGCCGAAGGACGAAGGTGGTGACGCCGCCAACAACGCGTTGCTGCTGAGCCAGCTGTCCGACGTGCCCGACGAGCGGCGCGGGGCACGCTTCGTGTGTGCCATGGCATTCTGCGCACCCGGCCGTGACGACGTCGTCGAGCGCGGCGAGATGCCAGGTCGCATCCTGCACCAGGAGCAGGGCGAGGGCGGGTTCGGGTACGACCCGCTGTTCGCCGCCGACGGTTACGACGTGAGCACCGCGCAGCTGTCGCCGACCGACAAGGACGCGATCAGCCATCGCGGGAGGGCCTTGGCCCGCATCGTCCCGCAGGTGCGGGACGCCCTGATCTGAGCCGTTCGCCTCGACGGTTCGCCTCAGTGCGCGAAACCGTGCTGCCGCCACGCTTCGTAGACGGCGACGGACGCCGTGTTCGTCAGGTTCATCGACCGGCGGCCGGTCAGCATCGGCAGCCGGACGCGACCGGTCACGCGTGGGTGGTCGAGCACGTCCTGGGGGAGTCCGGTCGGCTCGGTGCCGAACAGCAGGACGTCGCCCGGTAGGTACTCGACGTCGGCGTACACGTCGTCACCGTGCGCGGTGAACGCGTACACGGCCGCGTCCGGCATCGCGGCGAACGCGGTCTCCAGGTCGGGATGGACCGTCATGACCGCCAGGTCGTGGTAGTCGAGGCCTGCGCGCCGGAGCTTGGCTTCCGACAGGTCGAACCCCAACGGCTCGACCAGGTGCAGCTCGCTTCCCGTCACCGCGGCGAGCCGGATCGCCGCTCCGGTGTTGCCCGCGATGCGCGGTTCGTGGAACAGGATGCGGAACACGTCCGTCACCCTACGCCCGCGTCCTTGACCTGGCCGAACCCCCAACCTCTAGAGTGTCGGCCATGG
>DATMSF010000360.1:0-4638 GCA_035565535.1 Aeromicrobium sp. | reverse complement strand
GCGCTGATCCGCGAGGTCCCCCTGCGCACGACGGTGGACCACGAGTCATGAGCGACCGCGACGAGGTCCTCGACGGACTGGAGTCCGAGCTCGGCGCGTTGGTGCGGCGAGTACGCCGGGCGTGGTGGGAGCGGTCGGCCGACGTGGTGCTCGGCCACATCATCGAGCACGGTCCGGTCCGTGCCGCGGACCTGTGCCGACCCCTGGCCCTCGTCAAGGCGGCGGTCAGTCGTCACGTCCAGCACCTGCTCGAGGCGGGGCTGATCGATCGGTCGCCCGACCCCGACGACGGTCGTGCGACGTTGCTGACCGCAACTGACCGCGGCCGGACCCACATCGGCGAGGTCGTCAACGCCCGCCGCGCCCGTCTCGTCGATGCGTTGGCCGACTGGCCCACCGGCGACCTGGCATCGTTCGTGGCGGCGCTGAAGCGCTACAACGCCGATCTGTCATCGTGACGAATCTGCTGTCAAGGTCGCGGTGAAGGTGCGGCCTCTCCGCGGCACGTCCACGATGTGAGACAGTTGCGCGGTGCGACTACTCCGGCATTGCAGGCATTTGAACAGGTAATTGCACCAAGCGTGAAATTTGTTTCGCCGTTTCGGCGTTTCCCCTTGTGGTGAGCCTGTGTGGCGCGTCACACTGCGGTACCCGCTCACCCCCCCGAATCCGTGCGCGGGTTGCGCCGTGATCAGAGGGAGGCTCATGCTCAGCGTGCAAAACCTGGAGGTCGTGTACGACGAGGTCGTGCTCGCCCTCCGCGGGGTCTCCCTGGAGATCCCCGACGACAAGATCGTGGCGCTGCTGGGAGCCAACGGTGCGGGCAAGTCGACCCTGCTGCGTGCGTTGTCCGGCCTGTTGGACATCCACGACGGTGACATCCGCAAGGGCGACGTCACGCTCGACGGGGAGTCGATCGCCGCGTTCAGGGCGAACAAGATCGCGGCCCGCGGCATCAAGCACGTGCTCGAGGGGCGCCGCATCTTTCGCGAGCTGACCGTCGAGGAGAACCTGCGCACCGGCGCGCACACCGCACGCAGGGAGCTGAAGGAGAACCTGGCGCGCGTCTACGACCTGTTCCCACGGCTGGTCGAGCGCAAGGACCAGCTCGGGGGACTGCTGTCGGGCGGCGAGCAGCAGATGCTGGCCATCGGGCGAGCGCTGATGTCGGGTCCGCGGTACCTGCTGCTCGACGAACCGAGCCTGGGACTGGCGCCGATGATCGTGGCCCAGATCCGCGACATCGTCGCCGAGATCAATGCTCAGGGCACCGGCGTCCTGCTGGTCGAGCAGAACGCGACCATGGCGCTGCAGATCGCCCACCACGGCTACGTCATGGAGACCGGGCGCATCGTGATGGATCGGCCGGCTGCCGAGCTGCTCGCCGACGACGACATCCGGGAGTTCTACCTGGGTCTGGGGGCCGAAGGGGAGCGGACCTCGTATCGCGACATCAAGCACTACCGACGCCGGAAGCGGTGGGCGTCGTGAGGGGAGCGTCATGGTGAGGGAGGAACTGTCATGAGTGCGCCGGTCCTCGAGGTCAGCGACGTGACGCTGGCGTTCGGTCAGGTCAAGGCGATCAACCAGGTCAGCTTCGAGGTTCGCGAGGACGAGCTGTTCGCCATCATCGGGCCCAACGGTGCGGGCAAGACCAGCATCTTCAACGTCATCTCGGGCGTCTACCGCCCGCAGCAAGGAACCGTGAAGCTCAACGGTCAGTCGATCCTGGGACGCAAGTCCGCCGACATCGCCCACCGAGGAGTCGCCCGCACGTTCCAGAACATCGAGCTGTTCGCCAACCTGACGGTCATCGACAACTTGATGCTCGGGCGGCACCAGCACATCGGCTACGGCACGCTGTCGGCCCTGGCCTGGCTGGGGCGTGCCCGCAAGGCCGAGCTGGCCCATCGGCGGGTCGTCGAGGAGATCATCGACTTCCTCGAGCTCGCGGCGTGGCGCGCGTTCCCCGTCGGGATGCTGCCGTACGGGGTGCAGAAGCGGGTCGAGCTCGGCCGGGCGCTCGCGATGGATCCGCAGCTGCTGTTGCTCGACGAGCCCGTCGCCGGCATGAACCTGGAGGAGACCGAGGACATGGCACGGTTCATCCTCGACGTGCGCGAGGACATGCACATCCCGATGATCATGGTCGAGCACGACATGGGCCTGGTCATGGACCTGGCCGACCGGGTGATGGTCGTCGACTTCGGAACGCCCATCACGACCGGTACGCCCGCTGAGGTCCAGAACGACCCGGCCGTCATCGCGGCCTACCTGGGGGCGGCATGAGCACCGCCACGACTGGGGGCGGCATGAGCACCGCCACGATCGCCACGTTGGTCCGCGACCGCGCCGCCGCCATGCCCGAGGCCGTCGCGATGCGTCACAAGGAGTACGGCTTGTGGCGCGAGTACTCGTGGGCCGAGTACTGGGAGCTGATCCAGGACGCGGCACACGGGCTGCTGGCGCTGGGCGTGCAGCCGACGGATCGAGTCTCGATCCACTCCGAGAACCGGCCGGAATGGCTCATCATGGACCTTGCGGCCGTCGCCGTGCGGGCCACGACGGTCGGGCTCTATCCGACGAACCCGGCCGCCGAGGTCGAGTACCTCGTCGGTCACAGTGGCAGCGTCGTGCACCTGGTCGAGGACCAGGAACAGCTGGACAAGGTGCTCGAGGTCTCGGTGCCCGAGGTCCGCACGATCCTGTTCGTCGAACCGCGCGGCATCAAGGGCCACTACGGCGACGAGCGGTTGCTGTCGTGGGAGGAGTTCATGGCCCGGGGGGCCGAGCACCGGGCGGCCAACCCCGGTGCCGTCGCGGCCCTGATGGACCAGGCGAGGCCCGACGACGTCATCACGTTGGTGTACACCTCCGGCACGACGGGTCCGCCCAAGGGCGCGATGTTGACCGTCGAGAACGCGCGGTTCGCGATGAGCACCGTGTTCGAGTCCAACAGCTTCGTCGACCCCGCCCCGGGGCCCAAGGACCTCACGCTGTCCTACCTGCCGCTGTGTCACGTCGCCGAGCGGTTCTTCACCACGTGGTTCAACTCCGGCGCGGGCGTCCAGACGAACTTCGCCGAATCCATCGACACCGTCCCGCAGAACCTGCGCGAGGTGCAACCGACGCTGTTCTTCGCCGTTCCGCGCATCTGGGAGAAGCTGCTCGCAACGGCGCGCATCAAGCTCGATTCGGCCACGTTCGCCAAGCGGGTGTACGCCAAGTTCTGGCTCAAGCAGGCCGAGGCGATCGGCGAGCAGCTGGTCGCGCACGGAGGTGCGCACACGTTCGGCACCCGCCTGCGGTACGCGATCGGCTGGCTGTTGTTCTTCCGTGCGTTGAAGACCCGTCTGGGACTGCGGCGGGTGCGCTACGCCTCCAGCGGCGCGGCGCCGATCGCGCCCGAGGTGCTCAAGTTCTTCATGGGGATCGGTGTACCGGTACACGAGGTGTACGGCATGACGGAGAACTCGGCCATCGCCACGGCGAACCGTCCCGGTCGGGTGCGGCTGGGGACGGTAGGGGAGGCGCTCGACGGTGCGGAGGTGCGCATCGATGACGAGACCGGCGAGATCCTCACGCGTCACCCGGCCGTCTTCGCCGGTTACTGGCGCAACCCCGAGGCGACCGCCGAGACCGTCGACGCCGACGGCTGGCTGCACACCGGGGACGTCGGTGAGTGGGTGGACGGAACGCACATCGCCATCACCGACCGGATGAAGGACATCATCATCACAGCAGGCGGCAAGAACGTCTCGCCGTCGGAGATCGAGAACGCTCTGAAGGCCTCGCCGTTCATCAAGGAGGCGGTCGTGATCGGCGACGGTCGCAAGTACCTGACGGCGCTGATCGGCATCGAGCTCGACACCGTGGGCGAGTGGGCCCAGCGGCGCGAGCTCGCGTTCACCACCTACCGCGACCTGACCGAGAAGCCCGAGGTGGTCGACCTCGTCAAGGGCGTCGTCAAGGCCGTCAACGACAAGTTCGCCTCCGTCGAGCAGATCAAGGACTTCCGCTTGTTGCCCAAGGAGCTGGACCACGAGGACGGCGAGCTGACCGCGACCCAGAAGGTCAAGCGGTCGGCGATCGACGCCGCGTTCGGCGACCTGATCGGCTCGATGTACGGCGAGGGAGTGGCGGCATGACCGAGCTGCTGTCCGCCTCCATCGCGGGCCTCGGCCAGGGGTCGATCTACGCGCTGCTCGCGCTGGGGTTCGTGATCATCTACAAGGCGATGGGCGTCATCAGCTTCGCCCAGCCCGCCCTGATGATGACCGGCGCGGTCATGGTCTCGTACTGGAGCCCGAAGCTGGGGTTCTGGCCGGCCGTCGTCCTCGCCGGGCTGGCCGTCACGGCCGTGGCGTTGGTCGTCGAGCGGCTCGCGATTCGGCCGATGGTCGGCAAGGCGGTGTTCGTCATCGCCATCATCACGATCGGCGTCGACATCGTGGTCCGGGTCGTGACCGGCATGTTCATCGGCACCGACGCCCTGATCGTCGGTGATCCGTGGGGCCTGGATCGCTGGAACGTCGGCGGGGTCATCATCCAGCAGCGCCACGTCGCCGCCTTCGTGGCCGCCGCCGTCATCGTGGCCCTGGTGGCCGTGTTCTTCCGCTACACCTCGATCGGTCTGGC
>DATMSF010000359.1:0-5720 GCA_035565535.1 Aeromicrobium sp. | reverse complement strand
CCGCTGTCCATGATCGGGCGCGGCGTCATCTCGGTGGCAGTCGCGATGTTGGCGCGTCGCAGGAACGATCCGCAAGGCGTACGTCAACGAGCGATGTCGATCTCGGCGACACTGACGCCGATGGCAATCGTGTGGGGACTGTTGACACTGTTGATCCCCACGTCGGCCGGGCAGGAGTTGTTCGGCGAGTCGTGGACCGAGGCCGAGCCTGTGGTGTTCCTGGCCAGCTTCGTGTGCGCTTCTGGGCTCTTCGCCGCCGGTACGACGATCGGGTTGAGGGCGCTCAGCGCCGGCCGTCACACCTTCGTCGGCCGCGTCGTCGTCTCGATCGGTGCGGCCGTCGCGGCATCGATCGGTGGGTATCTGGACGGCGGGTACGGGCTCTTCCTCGGCCTGGCCATCTTTTTCCCGGTGCAGGTCGTGGTGTGGTGGTCGTTGCTCCGCCACGCCGCGAACAGCGTAACTCCCGTCTCAGAGCCGTGACGGCTGCGGTTTGACGACGAGGCGCCCGGACCGGTCGATGCGATGCAGGAAGACTGGGTCGGGGTACGTCGCGAAGTAGTCATCGACAGCCTTGCGGGGGCCTTCGAGATACCCGTAGTCATCGATGATCAGGATCCCGTGGGGCGACAACCGTGGAAACAGCGTCTCCATCTCGACCTTCGACGATTCGTACCAGTCAGTGTCGAGACGAAGCAGGGCCACGGTGTCTGGTGCCGTCGTCGGGATCGTGTCCTGGACCAGACCGACGACCATGTGGATGCGGTCGGCCGGGTAACCGGTGCGGGCGACATTCGCACGCACCACGTCCACAGGCGCCTGGAGGAACGCGTTGCCCGAGGCCGCTTGTGCTTCGGCGTACATGTCGGCGATCGACTGATCGGAGTTGAGGATGCCGTCGTGCTCACCAGGTGCCGGCAGTCCCTCGAAGGTGTCGTAGAGGTACAGGTCGCGGTCGGTCGCGCCGAGCTCGACCAACGTGCGCGCGGCCGCCATGATGCTGCCGCCCATCCACACCCCCGACTCGACAAACGCTCCCGGGATGTCGTTCTCGACGACATGACGAGTCGCGGAGATCATCGCTTCGATGCGAGCCGATGTCGTCATCGTGTACGGGCGCACGAACTTCATCGTCGCGACGGTTTCAGGACTCAGATCAGCCCCGTATTCACGCGAGATCGAGATGTTACGGTCGCGTAAGGAGTTGGCCACTCGCTTGGAGAGCCGCGCTTTGAGTCCCATGACACCCACTTCCGATCGGAATGTTCGAGCGACACGGTACACAACGCCGTACGTTCTTCCGATGAATCATGCGCTGCGCACCGACGTGAACTTCGGTGCGCGTTCGATCGGTGCGGCCGCGGCGTCGGTTGCGTCCGGGCGGACCCGTACTGCGGCGATCAGGCACAGACCGAGGCTCATGGCCAGGTAGTGGTCGGTCATGTTCGGTTGGAACGGACCTGCGAGGACTACTGCCACAGCCGGATAAGCCAGGAATCGGCGAGGATCGGACGTGCGGAACAGCGGGACCATCAGTGCCCCGAACATCAGCAGCAATCCGATGAGTCCGATGATGCCCGTGGCCGCGAGCACCTGCAGGTAGATGTTGTGGATCACGTAGGTGTGCTCGGTGCTGAAACCGTTGCCAAGGAGCGGTGAGTCGAGTATCTGCCTGAGCCCGTCGTCCAGCGTGATGAGTCGCACCGTGTCGGAGTTGCTCGCGCCGCCGTCGCCGAACAGTCGAGCCAGAGCAGACGTGGAGTTGCTGGAGGTATCGGCGGTGACGACGACGGGCAGGAGAACCACTCCGGTCGTCACGACCGCCAGCCCCAGCCGGATCGAGCGCTCGAGCAGCGGCACCAGCACGGACAGGGCGATCAGGACGACGAAACTGGTGCGACTACCGCTCGTCCAGACCGCGATCAGGGCGATCACGATGACGGGCGGCACCAGTAGCCACCGGCTACGCACCTGCTTGAGAGTCAGCAGGTACGGGACGAATGACAATGCCAGCATCGCGGTGTACGCAAGCGCGACGGGGTGGTACGTGAAGCCGGGGTTTCGATACGTGTAGGTCGGCAACCCGTACAGCGTGCTGATGCACGTGCCGAGGCCGAACGAGAACATCAAGGCCCACATCTGGCGAGTGCTCGGTGACATCCACACCAGCGCCATCGGGATCAGTGCCAAGGCGATGACACCGTTGATGACGTAGCCGAGATGTTCGATGGCGTTGATCGCCCGAGGGGTGGCGAGCAGACCCATGACGGTGAACAGCAGCGCGCCGACCAAGAACGGCGCCGGAACGTGCAATCGCTGATGAATCATCCGGGGCAACGCGAGGCAGAACGCGGCGAAGAGCATGAAGCTGGCTAACACGATCGGCTTGGGGCCAATCGCGAAATTCGTCAACGGGGCGAACCCGAAAGCCATCGTCAGCAGGACCGTGCTGGCGCGGTCGGCCCCGAGCGTTGCCACCAGGATGATCAGTGCCGCCAGAGCGATCGCGACGATCGCGAACAGTACCGAGGCGGTGGCGAGCGGCAACAGGGCCAGGATCGCCATGACCAGCAGGATCGGCAGCACAGTGCTGCCGGGCGTCCGCCGTTCGCGGGCCCATCGGCTGATCCGTTGATCGCCGGCTTGCCCCCCTGAAGTGCTCTCCATCGTGTCTGACACCATAACGGGACCGATCCGGTCCACGAGATCAGAACACGTTCTCGATCGGACCTACACTGGGACGGCACGTCGAACTCACGGCCGAAGGAGCCAGATGGCGGACCAGCACATAGCAGGCAAGACGGTCTACGTCGGGATGAGTGCCGACCTGATCCACCCCGGGCATCTCAACATCCTGGAACGGGCGGCAGAGCTCGGTGATGTGACGGTCGGCCTTCTGACGGATCGCGCGATCGCTAGCTACAAGAGGCTCCCGCACCTGACGTACGAGCAACGCGAGGCCGTGGTGCGCAGTCTGCGGACCGTTCACCGCGTCGTGCCGCAGGAGACGCTCGACTACGTCGACAACCTCCGGCGCTATCGACCCGACTACGTCGTTCACGGCGACGATTGGCGATCTGGCGTGCAGCGCAAGACCCGCCAGCGGGTGATCGACGCGTTGGCCGAGTGGGGCGGCGAGCTGGTCGAGCCCACCTACACCGAAGGCATCTCGTCGACCCAGCTGAACGAGGCGGTCAAGCAGGTCGGCACGACTCCCAACGTCCGGCTGTCCCGGCTGCGCCGACTCCTCGACAGCAAGGACCTCGTGCGCATCCTCGAGGCGCACAACGGGCTCACGGGTCTGCTGATCGAGAACTCCTCGGCCGAGCGCAACGGTGTCAAGGTCGAGTTCGACGGCATGTGGTCGTCCTCGCTGACCGACTCGACGGCACGGGGCAAGCCCGACATCGAGGCCGTCGACATCTCGTCTCGGTTGCAGACCATCAACGAGCTGTTCGAGGTCACGACCAAGCCGCTGATCTTCGACGGGGACACCGGGGGCAAGCCCGAGCACTTCGCGTTCACGGTTCGTTCGCTGGAGCGACTGGGCGTGTCGGCCGTCATCGTGGAGGACAAGGAAGGACTCAAGCGCAACTCGTTGTTCGGCACCGACGTGGCGCAGACCCAGTCCTCCATCGAGGACTTCAGCTTCCGGCTGCACACGGGCAAGGAAGCCCAGATCACCGACGACTTCATGATCATCGCTCGCATCGAGAGCCTGATCCTGGGACAAGGCGTCAAGGACGCGCTGACCCGGGCCGAGGCGTATCTGGCCGCGGGGGCCGACGGCATCATGATCCACTCGCGCGAGAGCAGTCCCGACGAGGTGTTCGAGTTCGCGGAGGGGTACGCCTCGTTCGGTGCGAACGCCCCCCTGGTCGCGGTGCCGACGAGCTATCACACCGTGACCGAGGACGAGCTGGCCGAGCGTGGGTTCAACGTCGTGATCTACGCCAACCACATGATCCGCGCGGCCTATCCCCAGATGGCCAAGACGGCGACCACGATCCTGGAGCACGGTCGCGCCACCGAGGCGGAGCCGCTGCTGTCGTCGATCAAGGACGCGCTCGCGATCATCCCGGAGAACTTCGCGTGATCGCACCCGACGAGTTCGTCCGGGCCGTCGGCGGGGCGAACCCGTTCTTCGCCGGCGTCCCCGACAGCCTGCTGAAGAACCTGGGGATGCACCTGGCGACCTCGCTGCCCGCCGACCAGCACGTGATCACCGCCAACGAGGGCGCCGCAGTCGGCCTGGCCATCGGTCATCACCTGCGCACGGGTGACGTGCCGGTCGTCTACCTGCAGAACTCCGGCGTCGGCAACACCGTCAACCCGCTGCTGTCGTTGGCCGACCCCGAGGTGTACGGCATACCGCTGGTGTTGGTCATCGGCTGGCGAGGTCAACCGGGGGTCAAGGACGAGCCGCAGCACGTCAAGCAGGGTCGTGTCATGACGCAGCTGCTCGACGCGATGGAGATCCCGTACTGGGTGCTGCCGACGGACCCCGTCGAGGGGCTCGCGACGGCCGCACTCGCGCGCGAGACCGCTCAGCAGGTGTCCGGTCCCGTGGCCGTCCTCGTCGCGGCCGGAACGTTCTCGGCGCCCGAGACGTCGGTCGCGACGCCGCCGCTGGCGGCAGATCTGCCGAGTCGGGAGGAAGCGCTCGTCGCGTTCGCCGAAGCGGTCGGCGACGACGCGGTCATCACCTGCACCACGGGGATGCTCGGACGCGAGATGTTCGAGTACCGCGAAGCCCACCCCCGCCCCGGTCTGCGCGACTTCCTCTGCGTCGGTGGCATGGGTCATGTCTCGTCGATCGCGCAAGGCGTCGCGCTGGCCGATCCGGCGGCCGACGTCTGGGCCTTCGACGGCGACGGCGCCTTGTTGATGCATCAGGGGACCCTCGCGGTCATCGCGGCGACGGCTCCGACCAACTTGTTCCACGTGGTGTTCAACAACGGCGTCCACGACAGCGTCGGCGGTCAGCCGACCGCGATCGCCGGCGTCGACGTCCCGGCGCTGGCAACGGCCTCGGGGTATCGGGGCGCGACGCGCATCCGCAGCACGGGCGACGTCGCGGGTGCAGTCGCCGCTGCCCGCGCGTCCGGCGGTCCGTACCTGATCGAGATCCAGGTGCGCCCGGGCAACCGCGACGGCATCGGCCGACCGACACGTACGCCGGCGGAGAGCAAGGTGGCCTTTATGGCCTCCCTCGGGGAACGGGGCTGACGCGTGCTCTCGTTGCCGGGCGGAGGCGATCGTCGAGGAGTCTTCGGTTCAGGTGCTCTGGCACAGCTGCCCGCCCTCGTGGCCGACCTGGAGCTGACGAGGCTGTTGCTCGTCACGGGACGCAGCAGCTTCGCCGCATCCGGTGCCGCCGAGATCCTGCCGACGTTGCGCGAGGTGGCGGAGGTCCGGATCTGGTCGGACTTCGCCCCGAATCCGATGCTGACCGATCTCCACGACGGTCTGGCCGTCGTCCGTGACCACCAGCCCGACGGCGTCGTCGCGATCGGCGGTGGCAGCGCCATGGACATGGCCAAGCTGCTGACCGCGTTCGCCAACCTGGCGCCGGAGTCGGTCGAGGCGGCGGTCCGCGACAACCGGGTCGAAGGTCGCACACGCGCGCTCGTGCTGGCGCCGACGACCTCGGGATCGGGCAGCGAAGCGACCCACTTCGCCGTCGTCTACATCGGCGAGGAGAAGTTCTCGGTCGCCGA
>DATMSF010000358.1:0-1990 GCA_035565535.1 Aeromicrobium sp. | reverse complement strand
CACGTCGGCAACCTGCTGCCGAACTCACCCGACGTGCGACTCCCCGTTGCGCCGGGCGGACACCTGGGGGTACTCACCGGCACCCGCGCACCGGAGACGACGTGGGCGCACATCCACGCGTTCCTGCAGGATCACGACCGCAAGCGGCGCACCCACTAGAACGACAGTCGTTCGTGTCGCCGGCGGACCGTCGCGACCGCGCCGTCCCGTTGGTACGGCAGCGCGCCGAGCCGCTCCTTGAGCACAGCCATCCGGACCGCGCGCTCACGGTGTCCGCGCGCGGCGGCGCGCGCATTGCCTCCGGGCACCAGTCGTCGGGCGACCTGGGGGAGCAGGTGTCGAATCGTGTACGCCCCGAGGACCGGGGCGCCGAGAAGCGAGAGGCGGTCGACGCCCGTGACGTCGGCGTAGTCGTGCCCGAACGTCAATCGGACCAGATCGTGATGGACGTTGCGGTGGACGCGCCGACGGAGGCGACCGCCCGAGGACAGGTCGAACAGGTCGGGGACGGCGTCGAGCACCGCTGTCGTCAGCTCGCGCGACGACTCATCGGGGTCGGACTCCGACCACGCAGCCAGCCAGGTCAGCCGGAACAGATCGTCCAGATCGGTGATCTGCAGGTCGGGGGAGACGCCCATCAGATGCGCCATGTAGCGATACAGGTGGATGACGCCGTCCCGTTCGGCACGCGTCTGCAGGTGGCCCAGGACATGGGTGCCCAGCGCCACTCCCAGCAGCGGGATCATCGTCACGCAGTAGTGCAGCTGGTTCAGCGGACGGCCCCTGGTCTGGGTGTCCCAGTCGTCCAGGCCACCGATGCCGGCCCGGATGAAGGCGTGGATCAGGCGCACGCGCGCCGTGGTGGCGAAGCCGGGGCCGAACCTGTCCATGCCGCCCGGTTGAGTGCAGTCCACGACCCACCCGACGGTCTCGGCCACTCGACCGGCAGCGCGTTCTCGCAGGTCACCGCTGTGCAGCAGCACGTCGTTGACCCGCGGTGAGACATAGCTGCCGGGCAACGTGATCGCCGTGGTGAGGCAGACCAGCAGGTCCAACGGCACGCGGCCCATCGCCTGCGCTCCCAGAGCCAGCTTGCCGCGGTCGAGCCAGAACGGTTCGTCCTCGAGCGCCCGGATGAACTCGACCACCTCGGGCGCAGGGGACTGGACCGCCTCGATCCCGTGCTCGATCGCGGCCTCAACCTGCCGTCGCAGGATTCCGGGCCCATGAGCGCGCATGGCCACCACCAGGTCGTCCGCAACCGGATCGCAGACGTCGGCAAATCGGCGGAATGCCAGGGCCTGCGCAGGGGTAGGGCGGACGCGATCGGGGTCGCTGAGCAGTCGCATGGCCAGCCCCACGGCACCACGGCGCACCGCAGGAGGTGTCTCGATGATCGCTTCCACGGATCGACAGTGACACAGATCGAGCAAAGAGTAAACACGTGATTCCCAATATTCTTCCATTCGGCACACCGGGGCTCGCATGGGGCAGGATGAAGCCATGAGGCCCCGCGACGTGCCGACCAGGCCATATGCCGGCGTACCGGCCGCCGATCGCCTGGACGATCGGCGCCAGCGACTGCAGGCGGCCGTCGTCCGCATCGTCGGGCGCGACGGCTGGAGCGCGGCGACGGTACGCGCCGTGGCGTCCGAGGCCGGGGTCGGCCCGAGGTTCCTCTACGAGAGCTACACCGACGTGGAAGATCTCGCCGTTCATGCCTACGAGGCGATCGGCGCCCAGCTGATCGAGGAGTCGGTCAGATCACTGACGCTGCAGACGGACGTCGCGGCCGGCATCCGTGCAGGGGTCGAGTCGATCATCACGGCACTGCTGGCCGATCCGGACAGGACGCGATTCCTGCTCTCGGAGACACCACGGCTGGCGGCGCGACGCCGCGCCTTGCTCGAGACGGCCGCCGACGAGCTTGCTCGCCTGACCACCGAGAACGTCGACGACGCCGTTGCGGCCCGTCGACGCGCCATCTTCG
>DATMSF010000357.1:0-2857 GCA_035565535.1 Aeromicrobium sp. | reverse complement strand
TGAGCGGTCGACTGCACGTGGCGATGGAGGCCAACCGGTGGGCCGAGGGAGCACGCACCGCTCCGCTGGTGATCATCGCTGCCGTCGCGTCGGGCCTGCGCACGTTGGCGCGGCTGGAGTCGGCGCCGACCGGCCTGCGTGACGCCGAGCTCGCGAGCCTCGTCGGGGCTC
The DNA here is from genome assembly GCA_035565535.1 of Aeromicrobium sp. Lineage (GTDB taxonomy): Bacteria > Actinomycetota > Actinomycetes > Propionibacteriales > Nocardioidaceae > Aeromicrobium. The sequence goes on along the minus strand of DATMSF010000357.1, from coordinate 2,686 downwards.
CGCCTTTCAAGCTGCGGGCGCTGCGTCAGCAGCTGACCGGCTGGGACGGCGCAGGGCTGGCCAAGGCCATCGATGCGGTGGCCGAAGCCGACCGTGACCTGAAGGCCGGAGACGCCGACGGCCCGTACGCCGTCGAACGCATGCTGCTGAAGGTCGCGTCCTCCCGGATCCGCTGAGCGAGCCGACCAGCTGTGAGCATGCGAACGCCCCCGACCCGTGGGTCAGGGGCGTCGGTGGCGCATTTCAGAGCGCGGCGGCCTTCTTGGCGATGGACGACTTGCGGTTGGCGGCCTGGTTCTTGTGGATGACACCCTTCGAAGCAGCCTTGTCGAGCTTCTTGGTGGCCTCACCGGCGAGAGTCTTGGCGTCGTCGGTGTTGCCGGCCTCAACGGCCTCGTTGAAGCGACGCACGGCCGTCTTCAGCGCCGAGCGGACCGCCTTGTTGCGCTCACGAGCGGCCTCGTTCTGCTTGTTGCGCTTGATCTGCGACTTGATGTTCGCCACGGAACGTCCTGATTCTCTCGAACTACGGGTGAAAAGATCTCAAAGATGGGGGCGCACGCGAAAGGCGCGCGACCATCAACTCTATCAGCGACGGCCGGTGTGCCCCAAATCGGGATTGCTCCTAGACTTTGCTGCATGGAACTGGTTTATGACGCCCTGAAGGTCGTCCACATCGCGGCGTGGATCCTCGTCGTCCTCGGCTACCTCAAGAGCATCAAGAACCCGACCATCAACGACCTGATGACCCACGCGCTCGAGGCGGCATTCGTCGTCGGTGTGCTGCTCGTCGGTCTGGCCTCGATGAGCGATGACATCGACGATCCGAACCACGTAAAGATCGCGGTGAAGCTGGGTGTGGCACTTGCCGCCGTGGGCGTGGCCCACGCCTTCCGGAAGCGTCCCGCTCCGAACCCGTTCGCGCATCTGGTCGCTGCGTTGGTGCTGGCCAACGTCGTGATTGCCTACGCGTGGCGGTGAGCGTGTCCTCACACGCACCGCAGCCGGGGTCGACGGACCCGGCCGTCATCCGCAACTTCTGCATCATCGCGCACATCGACCACGGCAAGTCCACGCTGGCCGATCGGATGCTGCAGCTGACCGGCGTGGTCGACGAACGCGCTGCCCGGGCGCAGTACCTGGACCGGATGGACATCGAGCGTGAGCGCGGCATCACGATCAAGAGCCAGGCCGTGCGCATGCCGTTCACCAAGACGGCGGGCGACGACGCCGGGACGACGTTTGTGCTCAACATGATCGACACCCCCGGCCACGTCGACTTCACGTACGAGGTCAGCCGGAGCCTGGAGGCGTGCGAAGGAGCGATCCTGCTCGTCGATGCGGCCCAGGGGATCGAGGCGCAGACGCTGGCCAACCTGTACCTGGCGATCGACGCCGACCTGACGATCATCCCGGTCCTGAACAAGATCGACCTGCCGGGCGCACAGCCGGAGAAGTATGCCGAGGAGATCGCCGGCATCATCGGAGGTGACCCGGCCGACGTCCTGCGGGTGTCGGCCAAGACCGGTGAGGGTGTCGAGGCGCTGCTGAACGCGATCGTCGAGCAGGTGCCGCCCCCTGAGGGTGACGCCGACGCTGCGGCGCGTGCGCTGATCTTCGACTCGGTCTACGACACCTATCGCGGCGTCGTGACCTACGTCCGCGTCGTCGACGGCTCGTTGGGGCACCGGGACAAGATCAAGATGATGAGCACCAACGCCGTGCACGAGATGCTCGAGGTCGGCGTCATCTCGCCCGAGCCGGTCAAGGCCGACCGCATCGGCGTCGGCGAGGTGGGCTACCTGATCACCGGCGTCAAGGAGGTGCGGCAGTCGCGCGTCGGCGACACCGTCACGTCCGCGACCAAGCCGGCGAGCGAGGCCCTCGGCGGCTACAAGAACCCCAATCCGATGGTGTTCAGCGGTCTGTACCCGATCGACGGCGACGACTTCGCGACGTTGCGTGAGGCGCTGGAGAAGCTGCAGCTCAACGACGCCGCGCTGGTGTACGAACCGGAGTCATCCGGCGCACTGGGCTTCGGGTTCCGGATCGGCTTTCTCGGCCTGCTGCACCTGGAGATCGTCCGAGAACGACTCGAGCGCGAGTTCAACCTCGACCTGATCTCGACCGCGCCGAACGTGGTGTACCGCGTCGAGATGGAGGACGGCTCGGAGCACATCGTCACCAACCCCAGCGAGTACCCCACGGGCGGGAAGATCGCCACGACGTACGAACCCGTGGTGCGGGCGACGGTGCTCAGCCCCGCCGAGTACATCGGCGCGATCATGGAGCTGTGTCAGTCCCGGCGCGGCCAGCTGCTCGGCATGGACTACCTGTCCGACGATCGTGTCGAGATCCGCTACACGCTGCCGATGGGCGAGATCATGTTCGACTTCTTCGACGCGCTGAAGTCGCGCACCAAGGGCTACGCCTCGTTGGACTACGAGCTCAGCGGGGAACAAGCCGCCGACCTGGTCAAGGTCGACATCATGCTGCAGGGCGAGATCGTCGACGCGTTCAGCGCGATCGTCCACCGCGACAACGCCTATCAGTACGGCGTCGCGCTGGCCGGCAAGCTCAAGGAGCTGATTCCCCGGCAGCAGTTCGAGGTGCCCATCCAAGCGGCCATCGGTGCTCGCATCATTGCGCGCGAGAACATCCGGGCGATGCGCAAGGACGTGCTCGC
>DATMSF010000356.1:0-1788 GCA_035565535.1 Aeromicrobium sp. | reverse complement strand
ACCTGCTCGAGCCGTTGTTCGAGAAGCTGAACGTCCCGGACGGTGCCGTCCATCCGATCTCGTTCGTGATCGCGATGACCGTCGTGGTCTTCGCGCACGTCGTGCTCGGTGAGATGGTCCCGAAGAACCTGGCCCTCGTCGGACCCGACCGGGCGGCGCTGTTCCTCGGGCCGTTCATGCTGGCCGTCGTGGCGGTGATGAAGCCGTTCGTCGTGGCCTTGAACGGCATCGCGAACGCGTTCGTGCGGTTGTGCCGGATCGAGCCGAAGGACGAGATCGCCAGCACGTACACCCACGACGAGGTCGCGAACCTGGTCGAGGAGTCGCGACGTGAAGGGTTGCTGGACGACGACGAGTACGGACTGGTGTCGGGAGCCCTGGACTTCCACGGCGGCACCGTCGATCAAGTCCTGCTCCCGAGTGAGGGACTGGTGACGATCCCGCCGACCGCCACGCCGGCCGACGTGGAGCTGGCGTGCGCCGAGACGGGCTTCTCGCGCTTCCCGGTCTCCGACGAGACCGGAGACCTGGTCGGCTACCTGCACATCAAGGACGTGCTGGACGAGTCGCGCCGCGACGTCGTGGCCGACAAGTGGGTCCGGCCGCTGGCGACGGTGCTGAGCGGGTCGGGGCTCTACGAGGCGTTGCGCACGATGCAGGCCCGCGGTTCGCACATGGCCCGCGTCGCGGACGTCGACGGGCAGGTGCGGGGGGTGATCATGCTCGAGGACGTGCTGGAGGAGCTGGTCGGCGAGATCAGGACCGCAGGACCCGGAACAACCCGGACGGCGTGAGCACCGCGTCGACCGGCACGTCGTGCGGCTCGAACGGGATCTGCGGGAGCAGCTCGTCGGTGAACACCACCGCGACGGTCGGCGCCGACACACCGGCCAGCGCACGGTCGTAGTACCCGGCCCCCCGACCGAGACGGTGCCCCGCGTGGTCGGCGGCGAGCGCAGGAACCACGATGACGTCGCACTCGCCCAGATCGACGTGCGGTCCGTCGGGTTCGGCAAATCCCAGCGACGACAGCGCCGTCGGTTGATCCGGCGCCAACACGACCCAGGCCAGACGATCGGCGGTGACCACGGGAGCCAGCACCTCGGCGCCCGCGGACAGCCACGCCTCGATCATCGGTCCGGTGGGTGGCTCGGTCGGCATCGACAGGTAGACCGCGATCCGTCGCGCGCGGGCCAGCAGCGGTTCGGCCGCGGCGTGGGCGGCGAGCGCGGAACCGGCCGTCGCGATCCCGGTGCGAGATCGGCGGCGGGCCAACAGCTCCTGCCGCAGTCGGGCCTTCGCGCCATGGCTCACGTCCTCACGCTAGCCTGAGCGCGATGTCAGGACTGGAACAGGCGCGCGCCCGCATGCTGGATGCCGGCGTCCACCCGAAGGCGATCGACGTCTTCGCTGCCTTCTACGCACAGCTGGCCGAGGGGGCGACCGGCATGATGCGCGAGGCGGACGTCGAACCCCTCGACGGCCTGCCGCACGCGTCGATGGTCTCGGTCACCGATCAGCAGGTCCGCGAGGCGGCAGCCACGACCGTGGTCATCAAGCTCAACGGCGGGCTCGGCACCTCGATGGGACTGGACCAGGCCAAGTCGCTGCTGCAGGTCCGTCCGGGGATGACCTTCCTCGACATCATCGTCCAGCAGGTGCGCGCGGTGCGCGCGTCGCTGGGCGTCGAGCTCCCCGTGCTGTTCATGAACAGCTTTCGCACCCGTGACGACACGCTGGCTGCGCTGGCGACCTACTCCGACCTCGCCGTCGGCGACCTGCCGCTGG
>DATMSF010000355.1:0-1640 GCA_035565535.1 Aeromicrobium sp. | reverse complement strand
CCTGGCACGACACGCGTACGGCCGAGACCGGCTGGGCGTGGCGGTACGACGACCGCCGCTACTCCATGAGCGGCACCGACGGGATGCTGCAGGAGCGCGACATCGTGGCGGAGGCGGCCATCCTCGATGATCTCCAGCTCGACGATCCGGCACTGTGCGACGTCGCCGGCAACCTGTTGCCGAGGCGCACGTGGGTCGGCCGCGACGTGATCGAGCTGGCGACCGTCGTCGCGCCGAACCTGCGTCTGCGCCGCGACGCGGGCGAGCTCGATCTGGTCGAGATCGGCTTGCAGCGCGACTACCGGCCGGCCGAGTCGGACCCCCAGATCACCTTCGACCTGGCCGACGGTGAGGACTCGTCAACCGACTGGCTCGACCTCTCGATCACGATCACGGTCGACGGCGAGTCGGTGCCTCTGGGTGGGGCGCTCACGGCGTTGACCCGAGGTGACGAGCTGATCTTCACCGAGAGCGGACGACACATCCCGGCGAGCCATCCGGTGTTCGAGCAGCTCGCCGACCTCGTTGCCGCGGCCGGTGAGCTGGTCGATCAGCCGACCGGCCGCGTGCGGGTCGCCCGATACGACGTGTCGATGTGGAACGAGCTGGAGGCGCTCGGAGTCGTCGACGCCCAGGCCGTGCAGTGGATGCGTTCGGCCCGAGCACTGCGCGACTTCGCCCAGCTGCCGAGCATCACGGCGACCGCGTTGACCAGCGAGCCGCGCTCGTACCAGCAGGTCGGCATCAACTGGCTCGGGTTCCTGTGGCAGTCCGGGCTGGGCGGCATCCTCGCCGACGACATGGGCCTGGGCAAGACGCTGCAGGCGCTCACATTGGCCGCGCACGCGCGCGAGCATGGTGCCGAGCCATTCCTGGTGGTCGCCCCCACGTCGGTCGTCACGGCATGGGTGGAGCAGGCCCGCACGCACGTCCCGGATCTGGAGGTCCGCACCGTCACGGCGTCGGAGGCCCGTCGTGAAACGTCGCTGGCGGACCTGCGCGACGGTGCCGACGTGGTGATCACCACCTACACGTTGTTCCGACTGGAGTACGACCAGTACGCCGAGCTGTCTTGGGGTGGGCTGTTGCTCGACGAGGCGCAGCATGTGAAAAACCACCAGAGCAAGACTTACCACGCGGTCCGTCGGCTCGACGTCCCGTTCAAGCTTGCGCTGACGGGCACCCCGTTCGAGAACAGGTTGATGGAGCTGTGGGCGCTGCTGTCGATCGTCGCGCCGGGTCTGTACAGCTCGCCGACCCGCTTCAAGCAGTCGGTCGTCCGGTCCGTCGAACAGCTCGGCGACCCCGACAGCCTGGACCGGTTCCGGCGCCGGATCCGGCCCTTCTTGTTGAGGCGCACCAAGGAGCAGGTGGCCGACGACCTGCCGCCCAAGCAGGAGCAGATCGTCTCGGTCGAGCTGAGCCCGAAGCACCGCAAGATCTACGACACCCACCTGCAACGGGAGCGTCAGTCGGTGCTGGGCCTGGTGGAGGACTTCGACCGCAACCGGATCGCGATCTTCAGTGCGCTGACCCGGCTGCGTCAGCTCAGCCTCGACCCCGGTCTGGTCGACTCCGCCTACGATGCGGTGGGCTCGGCCAAGCTGGACCTGGTGGTCGAGCACCTCACCGAGATCGTC
>DATMSF010000354.1:0-5449 GCA_035565535.1 Aeromicrobium sp. | reverse complement strand
GCCCAGATCACCGAGCTGGCCGAGCGGTTCGGGGTCGATGAGGTGATGCTCCATCCGGCCGCCTCGGCCCGACGTGGCACCGATCCACGAACCTCACCGGCCCGCGTGGCCACGATCGAGCTGTTGGCCGACCGCTTGCTGTGAACGTCATTTGACGTTCACGTCACCGTGACCTGACGTTGCCTCGATCCGGGCAGGCTGGGGTCATGAACGGACGCATCAATCGACACAGCACCGTGGTAGCGGTGTCCGTGCCGGCAGTGATCGGCAGCATCCTGGGCGCCCTGCTGGCGCTCGTGCTGCCGAAGGGTCATCGCGGGGACGTGCTGACCTCGACGCCGGCCGCCTCGAGGTCCTGACGCACCTGCGGCAGGTTGTCGGCCGAGACGGCCGCGGTGAGGCCCGCGAGGACTCGTACGCCGAAGCCCTCGCGGGCCGCGTCGATCGCGGTGGCGCGCACGCAGTAGTCGGTGGCGATGCCGCACACGTCGACGTCGGTGATGCCGTGCTCGCGCAGCCATTGGGCCAGCGAGGCGCCGTCGGCCGACTTGCCCTCGAATCCTGAGTACGCCGCCGCGTACTCGCCCTTGAAGAACGTTGCTGCGAACAGGTCGTCGGTCAGCGGCGCATGAAGCTGCTCGCCTGCGGTGCCGACGACGCAGTGCGGCGGCCACGAGTCGACGAAGTCGGGGTTCTCGGAGAAGTGGCTACCCGGATCGATGTGGTGGTCCCGAGTCGCCACCACGGTGGGGTACTCACCGGACTCGATCAACGCCGCGACATCGGTCGCGACCTGCGCTCCGCCGGTCACGGCCAGTGAGCCGCCTTCGCAGAAGTCGTTCTGCACGTCGACGACGATGAGTGCGGTGGTGCGTGGTGCGGTCATGACACCAGTGTGCCAAGTCCAGCTCAACCCGCCCGAGCGGTCTGATTGCGATAGCGGGCACGTCTGACTCTCGCCTCGGTGAGGCGACGTCGCGGCCGGTGTCGCCGGTCGGCTCGCCTCAGCAGGAGGTGGTCTCGGTTGTAGAACTCGTGCGTGTCGGGGTCGATGACCATCGTTCCGGCGTGGACGGCTCGATGACAACGAGGACACAGGCCGATCAAGTTGTCCAGATCGGTGGTGCCACCGTCGGACCACCACACGACGTGATGGACGTGCACGATCGGGTTGGCGCAGCCGGGAGCTGCGCACCGGTGACGCTGCTCGGTCTCGATGACCAGCCGCTGTGCGGCAGAGGCCAACCGCACGGTCCGACCGAGCTTGTGGCTGCCGAACCGGGCCGTGCGCGAGCGGTCCACGACGACCGGGGTGATCTGGCCACCGCACAAGATCTCCTTGACCTGGCGGACGCCCACGGGTCCGAAACCGACCAGCTCGCCTGACCCCTCGTCGTCGCGGAGCGTCTGCGCGTCGACGGTGAGCGTGATGTGGGGCCGTACGCCCCGGTCACCCGGCAGGCCGTGGTGGAGAACTCCGTCGAGCAGCTGCTCGAGTCCGTCGACGCGTCGCTGGGCGCTGCTGCGCGGATCGTTGGCTCCTGACGGTGCGCTCAACGACTGCAGCACCGTCTTGAGCTTGGCCCCGGTGACCGAGTTGAGGAAACCGGTGACGTGCCAGCCGTCGGGAACCGGATCGAGGCTGATGTCCTCCTTGGCCATGCCGTCGATCCACTTCTGGTCCAGATCGTCGGGGTAGACCGCTTCGCGCAGCTTGCGCACGACCATCCGCAAGCTCGCCGGTTCGGCCTTGGCGGCGACGTCGACCAGCTCCGGAAGGAAGCGGCGGGTGACGTCTTCGCCCACGTGGGAGAGGCAGTACGTGAAGTGCTTGACGTGATCGAGTGAGATGGCGCCGATATCGGCGGCCTGTCCGACGTCAGGCAGTCGCCTCATGGTCGGACCCGCAGCGATCAGCTCGTTGGCGGCACGCGTGTCCAGCCCGAGCTCGGCGCGCAGGAACGCTTTCGGTGAGGAGTACCCCGCGTCCTCGTGTGCCAGCGAGTCGGCCAGCTCGACGACCAGCCGCGCCTGTGCGGCGGTGATGGCATTCTTGGCCGCCTCCAGCTCGCGCAACACCTGCGCGGTGTCGGGCAGGGCGTCAAGAGCGGCCGCAGTCGACTGCAGCTGCTCGACGACGCCCCCGATGTCCATGCTCCAACACTAGGCGAACACCTGTTCGAACACAAGTGTTTTGTGCTGCTATTTCAGGATTTCTTGGTCGAGAGTCAATGTCTGACCCACGTGGTAGAGGGTCACTGCCACACAGTGTCGAGGACCGGCCCACCGGGTGACAGCTGGCTGGCCGTGGGCGGCAGCTCGGCCATCGCGGAGCGATGGTGTGCGCTGATCTCGTCGTTGGTCGGGCGGTGCACGACCTCGCCGTCGCGGACCAGCTCGACCAGCAACGGACGATCGTCGCCGTTGTCGGCGGGCGGGGTGCCGATGCCGATCACCTCGGCGACGGCGCGACCGTTCGTCCTGCGCCGCAACGCGTACTTGCGGCCTCCGACCGAGACCTTGTCGCTGCTCTTCTTCGCCACCGGGATCATCGTCCCCGAGTCGTCGGCGCGAGCGACCAGCTTGTAGACGAATCCGCTGGTCGGCACGCCCGAGCCCGTCACGAGGGACGTGCCCACGCCGTACCCGTCGACCGGCGCGGCCGCCAGCGCAGCGATCGAGTGCTCGTCCAGGTCACTGGTCACGATGATCTTGGTCGACGTCGCTCCCAGCTCGTCGAGCTGTCCTCGTACCGCGTGCGCCAACGAGACGAGGTCTCCTGAGTCGATGCGAACGGCCCCCAGCCCCGGACCGGCGACGTCGATCGCCGTGCGGATCGCCTCGGCGATGTCGTACGTGTCGACCAGCAAGGTCGTGCCGGTGCCGAGCGACTCGACCTGCGCGGTGAACGCCTCTCGCTCGGTGTCGTGCAGCAGCGTGAACGAGTGCGCGCTCGTGCCGGTCGTCGGTATCCCGAACGAGCGACCGGCCTCGAGGTTGGAGGTCGCGGCGAACCCGGTCAGCACCGCAGCCCGGGCCGCCGCGACGGCAGCGGAGTCGTGGGTACGGCGCGATCCCATCTCGATGCACGGCCGGCCGCGGGCGGCGGAGACCATCCTGGCCGCGGTCGATGCGATCGCCGAGTCGTGGTTCAGGATCGACAGGAACAAGGTCTCCAGCAGCACGCCCTCGGCGAACGTGGCCTCGACCACCAGCACCGGCGACTGCGGGAAGTAGGGCTCTCCTTCGCGGTAACCCCAGATGGAGCCGGAGAACCGGTAGTCGGCCAACCAGTTCAGTGTCGTGGTGTCCACGACGTCGGCCGATCTCAACCAGTCCAAGGTCTCGTCGTCGAACCGGAAGCGCTCCAGCGCCTCGAGCAGCCGGCCGGTGCCCGCCACGACCCCGTAGCGGCGACCGCCGGTGAGCCTGCGGGAGAACAGCTCGAAGACGCTCCTGCGCTGTGCCGTACCGCTCGTCAGTGCAGCCTGCAGCATCGTCAGCTCGTACCGGTCGGTCAGCAAGGCGGTGCTCGTGGTCACGCTCAACACCCTAGGGCGTGTCTCCTGACCGCGTGTGAGACACAATGGCCGTGTGACGTCCCCGGCACCTGTGGAGATCGAGCAGCCCGATGTCGACGACATCGTGCAGGTCGAAGACCCCTGGGTGACCATCGTGTGGAACGATCCGGTCAACTTGATGTCCTACGTCGCCTACGTGTTCCGCAACTACTTCGGCTACACCGACGAGAAGGCCCACGAGCTGATGATGGCGGTCCACACCGACGGCAAGGCCGTCGTCTCCAGCGGCAGCCGTGAGCAGATGGAACGCCACGTCCAGGCGATGCATGAGTACGGCCTGTGGGCGACGCTGGAGAGGGCCGACGCATGAGTGTGGTGGGGCGTCGATGAAGGCATTCAAGAGGCGGCGTCGCGGCGGAACGGTCGCCGAGTTCGAGTCCGCGGAGGCCCACCTGCTGGCCAGCCTGACGAGTCAGGTCGTGGAGCTGCTGCGTGATCGGCACGGCTCCGGTGAGGCCGATCCCGATCCGCTGGCGGCCCAGCTCGGCCTCGGAGGCCCTTCGCAACCACCGGAGGACCCTGTCCTGCAGCGACTGCTGCCCGATGCGTACCGTGCCGGTTCGGCCCGTGACGCCGAGTCCGACGCCGCCGACTTCCGGCGGCTGACCGAACGGTCCTTGACCGCGATCAAGGTGCAGAACGCCGAGACCTTGCTCGCCGGCCTGATCGAAGGGGGCCTGCAACCAGGCCTGCCCGAGGCCGACGATCCACCCGTGGAGGTCGAGCTCGACGGCCCCGAGGTGCAGGCCTGGCTGAAGGCGCTGACCGACGTGCGACTGGCACTGGCGGTTCGGCTCGGCATCGAGTCGGAGGAGGACGCGAGACTGATCGCGCACTCCGACGACGAGGCGACCGTCGCGATGGCCGAGATCTACGACTGGTTGGGCTATGTCCAGGAGTCCCTCGTCCATTCGTTGGGCTGAGCTCGTCTCACGCTCGCGACCGGCGGGCCGGATCGGAATGATTGACCGATAAACTCCTAGTGTGTTGACGATCGATCGAGCCACGTACGACGCCATCGTGGCGCACGCGCGGCGCGACCACCCCGACGAGGCCTGCGGGGTCGTGGCCGGACCGGCGGGTTCTGATCGCCCCACCCGGTTCATCCCGATGCTGAACGCAGCGATGTCGCCGACCTTCTACGAGTTCGACTCAGGCGACCTGTTGCGGCTCTACCGGGAGATGGACGACAACGACGAGGAGCCCGTCGTCATCTACCACTCCCACACGGCGACCGAAGCCCATCCCTCGCGCACCGACATCAACTTGGCCTCCGAGCCGAACGCGCACTACGTGCTCGTCTCGACCCGCGACGGTGCCGAGGTCGAGGGAGCTGAGATCGAGTTCCGGTCGTTCCGGATCGTCGACGGAGTCGCCACCGAGGAAGAAGTCAGGGTCGTCGAGCGTTATACGGACGTTCCGTCGAACTCGACGACCGACGAACCCGACACGACACAGAAGGCAGAAGACTGATGGCAGAGGTCCGCATCCCGACGATCCTGCGGCCGTACACCGGCGGTGAGCGCGCGGTTTCGGCCACGGGCGGCACCGTCGCCGAGATCATCGACGATCTCGAGGCGAACCACGAGGGGATCAAGGAGCGACTGCTCGACGGCGACGACGTGCGTCGCTTCGTCAACATCTACGTCGACGACGAGGACATCCGGTTCACCGGAGGCCTGGACACCACGGTCGGCGATTCGGCCTCGATCGTGATTCTTCCCGCCGTGGCAGGCGGAGCGGCCGACATCGGCGCTGCCGGTGCGCCGCGCTGATCTGTTGACCTGATGCGGTTCGATTCGCTGGTCGACTCGGTCGGTCACACCCCACTGGTCGGCCTGCCGACCCTGTCGCCCTCGGCCGACGTG
>DATMSF010000353.1:0-3150 GCA_035565535.1 Aeromicrobium sp. | reverse complement strand
TTGAAGTAGTAGTTCTCCAGCAACGTCTGGGCCGCTTCACGCGACGGCGGCTCACCCGGACGCAACTTGCGGTAGATGTCGAGCAGCGCCTCGTCCTGGGTCTGCGGCGTGTCCTTCTCCAGCGTGATGCGGATGGACTCGTAGTCGCCGAACTCCTCGAGGATCTCGGCCTCGGTCATGCCCAGCGCCTTCAGCAGGACCGTGACGCTCTGCTTGCGCTTGCGGTCCAGGCGCACGCCGACGGTGTCGCGCTTGTCGATCTCGAACTCCAGCCACGCACCGCGCGACGGGATGACACGAGCGGTGTAGATGTCCTTGTCGGACGTCTTGTCCGGCGTGCGCTCGAAGTACACGCCCGGCGAACGGACCAGCTGCGACACGACGACGCGCTCGGTGCCGTTGATGATGAAGGTGCCCTTGTCGGTCATCAGCGGGAAGTCGCCCATGAAGACCGTCTGGCTCTTGATCTCGCCGGTCTCGTTGTTCATGAACTCGGCGGTGACGAACAGCGGCGCGGCGTACGTGACGTCGCGGTCCTTGCAGTCGTCGACCGAGTACTTCGGCGGTTCGAACCGATGGTCGCGAAACGACAGGCTCATGGTCTCGGAGAAGTCCTCGATCGGCGAGATCTCCTCGAAGATCTCCTCGAGGCCGGACTTGGTCGAGACGTCGGTGCGGCCGGCGGCGAGCTGCTGCTCGACCTCGGCCTTCCATGCGTCGTCGCCGATCAGCCAAGCGAAGCTCTGCGTCTGCAGGGCCAGCAGCTCGGGAACCTCGAGAGGTTCGGAGATCTTGGCGAAAGAGATACGGCGGGGCTGGACGGTGCTGGAATTCTGGGTGGCGGCAGAACGCGAGGCGGCCAAGAGTGGTCCTTCCAAAGGCTCGCAAGCTGGTGGATCCGCGCACGCCAAGCGCCCCCGGTCAAGGGGGCCGCCGTCAAATCTGAGTTTCCCCAGGTGGTGAGTGGGCATGACAAGGCGAACGCGAAATCTCAGTCTAACCCGTGCACCACGCCGAAGCAAGACCCGGTCTTGACAAAGGGCGATCGGTACGGAATCGTTCTGTGGCCACATCGGCGCAAACCGGTGCAATCACAGGCCAAACCTGGTACGAATTTTGCGGGGTGATGCACCGATTCGAGGCCCCGGACCGGTGCATGTGCCCGCAAAATTCGGGGGTGGGCTCCCTGGTCACAGCCCTGTGACGTCGGAGACCTTCCACGTGCCGTCGACCTTGACCATGTCGACCACGACACGGTTGGCGAAGGTCGAGACGTCGCCGTCGTCGACCTGGCGGTCCAGGTCCAGGAACAACAAGATCTTGGCCTGGTCGACCCGACACGTGTCGCCGCACGGGATCGCCGCGTGCTCGCGCACCGTCGCTGTGGTCCTGACCGTCGTCTGCGCCGCCAGGTCGTCGACCACGCCGTCGTAGTACTCGCGGGTCATCAGCGGCTCGATCGAGGCCTTGTAGGCGTCGAGGTCGTCCGAGTCGTAGTCGAAGATCGCCTCGGCAGCCTTCACGGCGGCCTCACCGGCCTGACTCGTGCTGTCCGCCCGGGCCTGGTCGACGTCGGCCAACCAGTGCGAGAGCCCGAAGAAGCACACCACCAGGCCGACGCCCAGGGCCACCAGGACACCGAGCAGCCGCAGGGTCTCGGACGCACCCGACGTCGGACGGATCGACGGCGTCGACGCCGTGCGGATGACGGGCTTGACCGCAGCCTCCGCAGGTCCGGGGTCGACATCGGCGGACGCCGCTCGCTTCGAGAACGCCCCGATACCGCGGTTCGGACCGGACCGGCTCCTCGAACCCGACTCGTCGGTCTGCGGGGCACGACGCACCGGCTTCTTCACGACCGGTTTGGCCGACGTCCGTGGAGGGGTCGGGCGGGCCGACTCGCCGGCGATCCGACGACGCCGTGGCGGTGGAGTGGTGCTCACCGGTCACCTCCGGTCGAGTCCTGCGAAGTCGCCGCTGCGGCGTCGACCGGTTCGAAGGCGTCGACGCGCCACTGACCGTCCTCGACCTGCATCGAGACGATCCACCGCATCGGGTACAGCACCGGCTCGTCGTAGTCGGTGTTGCTGACGGTCGCATCGACTGCGACCAGCACCTTGGCCGACGTCTCGTCGGCGCTCTGGATCGCGACCGACTTCACCTTGGGGTCAGAGCTGGTCTGCTTCTTGGGCTCGAGCACGTCGAAGACCACCGGAATGCGCTCGGCCCGGTCCGCCTCGTACTCCTCGGTCAACAGTCCCGACAGCCGCTTCTGGTAGTCGGCGGGGTCGGCTGCGTCGTACACGTTGTACTGCGTCGCGAACTCGGTCACTCGGGCCACGATGCGGCTGTACTGGTCCGGATCGGAGTACTGTCCGGAGTCGCGGTCACCGGCGCCCTTCTGCGGCACGACGAAGGCGACGCCCCCGACGACGATCAGCGCCAGCGCGAGCGCGAGACCGACGATCAGGTAAGTGGGAGTACGTGGTTGTCGCGGATCCGTCACTTCGCCGGCGCGAGCATCAGCCACGTCGTCCAGTCCTCTCCGTCGCTGGGTCCGACGACAGCGCGCTTGAGCGAGACCTTGCTGGCCTGTCGGACCACGTGATTGTCCTCGACCAGGCAGTCTACGTCCTCGCGGAACGGGAACTTCAGGTCCGCCGCACGCTCATCGCGCGGCTTGGCCCACTCGGCGTCGGTGAAGAAGTCCGAGATGTTGGTGTCGAGGCGACGGTTCCGGTAGCCCGCGTCCTCGCCGTCGGCCTCGTAGGAGCACACGTGGGTCATGTCGGTCAGCACCAGACCGAAGGCCGCGTCGAACTCACCGGGGTCGGTCTGGCTGGGCTGGACGACCCGGAACGAGCCCTCGATCAACAGCGGGTACAGCAGGAACACCGCTCGGGTCGCGAGCACGGGATCCCAACGATCGTTGGGGCGCAGCACCGCACTGACGGCTGCGAGATTGGCCAGGGCGACGTCGAGGTCCTTGCGGTTCTCCCTGATCACCGCGTTGATCGTGTTGGCGCCGTCGGTGCCTTGGTCGATCAGTCGACGGAAGTCCGGGTCGGCCTCGACCAGCGTGCTGGACAGGTTCGCCAGGTTCTTCGAGTACGTCTTCAACGCGCTCTGCGTGTCGACCTGCGTCTGCAG